>NZ_DBHLAM010000020.1:58520-71698 GCF_057314195.1 Rodentibacter sp.
CGAGGGTTTACGCCCTCCTAGGGTTCGAATCCCTATTCCTCCGCCATCAAATTTAAAATCCCCTTATTGAAAAATAAGGGGATTTTGTTTTTTTGGATTTTATTTTCTCGACTGATTTTTATTTTCTTGTTTCTTTTTAAACGCCAAATATTCCTCTAATAAATCGATCGCTTCTTGGCATTTTTGTCGACGTTTTTTGTAACGTTCAGCAAGTTGCGAGTGATATGCTTTTTCTTTTTCGTTTGCGGCTAAACGTTCGTTATCGCGTTGTTGTTGATGTAAATGATTTAATTGTTGCAATGCCTCGTAATATTTTTCTAAGCGTTCTCGCGGCGGAAGTTTGTGAATATCGTGCGAAGTTCTTTTCTGGTGCGGCTTCAATGCGGTGCTGTTGAGCAAGGGCGATTTGCGCTTACGATTTAATGCTTCCGATAATGCCGTGCATTGTTTAAGCAAACGCTCGGCGATAAAGCTGTAGTGGTTTAGTTCGTCGGAATCAAGCGATTGTATTTTCTTTAGTGTTTGATTAATTTCGGCAAAATAAAATGCCGTTGTTTGTCCGTTTTCACTGAATAAGGCACGGTCAAATTTTGCGAAAATCTTTTCTTCTTGCTGCGCCTGATGGGTTTGATAAAGTTGTTGAATCTTTTTTTCTAACGTTTGAACGAGCTGTTGAACGATCATAAAGAAATCCCCCGAGGCGGGGGATTATAATCGTTAAAGGTACATGGCGGCAATCCAGCCGAAGATAATTAACGGGATATTGTAGTGAATAAACGTCGGAACAACGGAATCCCAAATGTGGTCGTGTTTACCGTCCATATTCAAGCCGGATGTCGGCCCTAGGGTGGAGTCGGATGCCGGCGAGCCTGCGTCGCCTAAGGCAGCAGCAACGCCTATGATGGATACAGTAGCAAGTGGGGAGAAGCCGAAAGATAAGCAAAGCGGCACATAAATGGACGTAATAATCGGTACAGTGGAGAAAGAGGAACCGATTCCCATGGTAATTAGTAAGCCGACGAGCAGCATCAAGAATGCGGCTAAACCTTTGCTTTGAATTGCACCATTGCTTAGATTTTGCACCAAATCGGTTACGCCGGTCGTGGCGTTAATGACGTTGGCAAAGCCCGATGCAGCGATCATTACGAAGCCGATCATAGCCATGAGGCGCAAACCTTGTTGGAAGATATCGTTGCTTTCTTTCAGTTTGAATACACCGAACAAAGCAAAGATTACCAAGCCAATTAAGCCGCCGATAATGGTTGAGCTCGTTACTAATTGGATTGCGAAAGTCGCGACGATTGCAATTAAGCTGGCAACAATTTGTTTCGGACGAATATTGGCGATGTGTTGTTCGATTTCGGCTGTGCTCGGCTCTGCAATGGTGACGTTATATTCGCGCGGTTTGCGGTAAGTGACGAATATGGCGGTTAACAATCCTAGAATCATGCCTATAACCGGTAACAACATGGCTAGGGAAACTTGTGCTACATCGGTTTGCAGACCAAGGGAAGCACCTGCTTGGTTGATATTTTTCACCAAAATACTTTCAATGAAGATTTTCCCAAATCCTACCGGCAATAACATATAAGTGGCAGTTAAACCGAAAGTGAGTACACAAGCCACTGCACGACGGTCAATTTTTAATTTGTTGAAAATGGAAAGGAGTGGCGGCACTACGATCGGAATGAAAGCGATGTGTACCGGTAGTAAGTTTTGCGAGGAAATAGAAAATAATGCTAACACGCCAAACAGCATATATTTGAACCAAGCCAAATTATTGCCGGTCGGGGTTTTATTCATTTTGGTAATGATTTTGTAGGCGATTAAATCGGTGATACCGGATTTAGAAATGGCAATGGCGAAGGCGCCGAGCATTGCGTAATTCATTGCCACTTCAGCACCGCCACCGAGGCCACCGTTGAAGGTTTCGATGGTTTTGCTTAAGCTTAAATCACCGCATAAGCCGGCAGTCAATGCGGCGACCACGAGCGCGATCACCACATTAATGCGTAGCAAGCTTAATACGAGTAGCACGATAATTGAGATAACAACGGGGTTTGATAACATTGTGTTTTTCCTTATAAATTAAGTGTTAAATCGGTTCGGATAGTATTAAATCGGTTAATTGATGATGTCGCATTTTAGCTCCTGTGATAAAAGAAACCCCTCGAAAGTTACCTTCCGAGGGGTAAGATATTGATTATCCCGCCAGCTCGGAAGAAATCTTCCAAGCGCGCCGAAAACCTGAAAGACTATTCAGTGAAATGGCGGTGATGGTGACGGATAATGTTCATTTTTGTTTCTCCAAGTAAGAATGCCACTTAAACTACTGGAAATCGGAAACGATTGCAAGCGCTTTCGGCAAATATTTGTTGAGCGGGTTAAGGTTTTATCGCTTTTTTAAATTTCGGGCTCCTTTTGGGCTTTTGGTTCCGGTGCGATATGCGGGAATCCGCCCAAATCTTTCAAATGATTCACCATATAACAAAATAATTCCGCCGTACGTTCTGTATCGTACAACGCAGAATGCGCCTGTTTACCGTCAAAGGGGATTTTGGCCGCGTGGCAGGCTTTGACTAACACGGTTTGACCGAACATTAAGCCTGCTAAGCTTGCCGTATCGAACATGCCAAAGGGGTGGAATGGGTTGCGTTTTACGCTTGTGCGTTCCGCTGCCGCCATCACGAAGCTTTGGTCGAAAGCCGCATTGTGTGCCACGATGATGGAACGTTGGCAATCAGCCTCTTTTTGGGCGCGACGTACCATTTGAAATAAGCCGGTGATTGCGTCTAATTCCGATACCGCATTGCGCAACGGATTGTGAATATCAATGCCGTTGAATTTCAAGGATTCCGGATTAATGTTTGCGCCTTCAAACGGTTCGATGTGGAAGTGGCATTTTTGATCAGGATGTAAATAACCGTTTTCATCCATTTTCAGCGTGATTGCCGCCAGTTCCAACAAGGCGTCTTGTTTTGCATCGAAACCGGCGGTTTCCACGTCGATAATCACGGGAAAATAGCCGCGGAAACGATTTTTGAGTTGATTGTGGTAGGAAGAATCTTGAACATCGGACATAACAAACCTTACAAAATAAAATAACGCAGGCTAGCCTACGTTATTCGGAGAACTCTCAAAATGGCACCGCATTGAAAGCCGTATTTAGGGCAATTTAATTGCCTAAACCGGCTTTGGCGCTTTTATTTTCGATAAATTCGATTTTATAACCGTCGGGATCTTCGACAAAGGCAATAATCGTCGAGCCGCCTTTTACTGGTCCCGGTTCGCGAGTGATTTTACCTCCGTTGGAGCGCACCGCATTGCAAGTTGCTACGATGTCATCTACGCCGATGGCAATATGGCCGTAAGCCGTGCCGAGTTCGTATTCGCTTACGCCCCAGTTATAAGTCAGCTCAATAACGGAGGATTGATCTTCGTCGTCATAACCTAAAAAGGCCAGAGAATAGCGGTATTCAGGGTTTTCACTAGTACGTAGTAAACGCATACCGAGCACATCTCGATAGAATCGGACGGAACGTTCTAAATCGCCGACGCGTAACATAGTATGTAAAATTCGCATGGTATCTCCTTCTTCATATTGAAATAACGGCGGCGATTATGACATAAATGGAAGGAAAAATCAGTAAAGACGTATCGGTTGGCGTTGCCGGATAAATATTTTGAATTTTTTACAATAACTTTTTGATTGTTTCCGCTAAATTAGAGGCGCGTGCGAGAGATGAAATGACTGCGATTCCATCGGCACCTTTCGCTCTTAATAATTTTGCGTTGCTTTCATTTATGCCACCGATTACCACACAAGGTTTGGTGATCCCTTGGTGGCGTAATTCCGTAATAAAATCAATGCCGACAGGTGGTTGGTGATCTTGCTTGGTTGCTGTGGGAAAAATCGGACCGATACCGAAATAATCGATAGCTTGATTGGATTGAAATTGCTTCGCTTGCATTAGGTTATTGATGGAAAGCCCGATAAACATTTTTCCTTCAGTTTTAGCGATCACCTGGTTAATTTCTTCGTCGGATTGTCCCACATGAATACCGTCTGCTTGAATCATCAAAGCAAGATCGACATTATCATTTATCACGAACGGCACTTGATATTGTCGGCATAAATCGCGACAGCGCTCGGCTAATTGTTGTTGTCTTGCCGGTTGGTGTTGAAGGGAATTTTCGCCTTTATCGCGAAACTGAAAACAGCTGATGCCGTGACGTAATGTCTGTTCTAATTTATTCAGTAAATTTTCTTCCGGCGTACCGCCTAAATGCGCGACGTCTTGCGTACCGGCGATAAAATACAGATTAATTACCGAGTTAATGTTCTTCATTTTGATATGCCCAATGGTTAACGGGCCCCTGTCCTTTACCGATATTTAATGGAGCTTCAATCGCCGCACTGATAAAACGTTTTGCGATGATGAGCGCTTGCGTGATGTCTTTACCTTTGGCCAGTTCTGCCGCAAGACAGGCGGAAAACGTGCACCCCGTGCCGTGGGTGTGCGGTGTGTCATAACGCTTATGTTGTAGTGTGAACTGAGTCGTCGGCATAAACACATAATCGATACAATATTCGCTTTGCGAATGTTGCCAATGTCCCCCTTTAATCACAACATTTTGGGCCCCCATTTTTTGTAATGCCTCAGCGGCGTATTGAACGGATTGTTGATCTTTAATCGCAATGCCGGTTAAGGCTTCCGCTTCCGGTAAGTTTGGGGTAATGATTGTCGCTTGTGGAATGAGTCGCTTAATTAAACAATCAAGCGCACTTTGTGACAATAACGCGGAGCCGTCTTTGGCAAGCATTACGGGATCCAGCACCATGGGACCGAAATGACAATGCGCAAGGTTTTCCGCCAGGCAGTGGATAATGTCTTCATTACCCAACATACCGACTTTAAAGGCTTGAATATGAAAATCTTGTGCAATCGCTTGGAGTTGGTTCTCAATAATTGTTGTCGGCAGTATATGGCAATCCATAATTCCTAACGTGTTCTGCGCCGTCACCGCAGTCAGAATACTGGTGCCGTATACGTGGCGCATTTGAAAGGTTTTGAGATCGGCCTGAATGCCGGCTCCGCCGCCAGAATCTGAGCCGGCGACAGTTAAGGCTTGCGGGTAATGAAATGTTGGCATAGTCTTGTTTAAATGTTGCTATCGCGCACGGAATTGTTCTAAAAATTATCAATAATGATGTAAAACCACATGAATCGGTAAAACATCTGTTTACTACATTAGTGTTTGCCGATGTTTTAATCCAAGTGCCCGTGTTCGCTCAAGAATCCCCCGCTTTGGTGTTTCCAAAGTTTGGCGTAAAGTCCGTTTTGTTCAAGTAATTCGGCGTGTGTGCCTTGCTCGACGATTTTGCCTTTATCCAACACGATTAAACGATCCATCGCCGCGATGGTGGATAGACGATGCGCAATGGCAATCACGGTTTTATTTTCCATCATTTTATCGAGGCTTTCCTGAATCGCCGCTTCCACTTCAGAATCCAACGCACTGGTGGCCTCATCCAATAAAAGAATTGGCGCATCTTTTAACATTACACGAGCAATGGCAATTCGTTGACGTTGACCGCCGGATAATTTCACGCCGCGTTCCCCCACATGCGCATCATACCCCTTTCGGCCTTGTGCATCGCTTAAGAACGGAATGAAATTGGCTGCTTCGGCGCGTTCTGCCGCACGCATCATTTCTTCATCCGTCGCACTCGGCCGACCGTAAATAATATTGTCGCGCACGGAACGATGTAATAACGAGGTATCTTGCGTGACCAAACCGATTTGGCTGCGCAAACTTTCTTGCTGTACGTCCGACACATTTTGTCCATCAATGGTGATCGTGCCTTGTTGTGCTTCATAAAAACGCAATAACAAATTCACAATGGTCGATTTACCCGCTCCGGAACGTCCGATTAAACCGACTTTTTCGCCCGGTTTAATGGTGAGATTAAAGTGATTGAGTAACGGCTTAGTCGGATCATAAGCAAAAGTGATATCGTTAAATTGGATCTCGCCTTTTTTCACTTTTAACGGTGGACAATTCGGCTTATCCACGATCGTATGTGGTTTGGTCAGCGTGCTCATTCCGTCATTTACCGTGCCGATATTTTCAAATAAGCGTGCCGATTCCCACATAATCCAACGAGAAAGTCCGTTCACACGCAATGTCATAGCGGTTGCCGTGGCAATCGCGCCGACACCTACTTGTCCGTATTGCCATAAAATCACGCCTAATACTGCGGTGCTTAAAATTAAGAAAATATTCATCGCGTAAGTTAATGTATCCAACGACGTTGCCAAACGCATTTGCGCATGCACGGTTAGCATAAATTCTTCCATAGAACGTTTAGCGTAGGCTGCTTCGCGCGCACCGTGAGAGAATAATTTCACTGTCGCAATATTGGAATAGGCGTCGGTTACCCGGCCGGTCATCAATGAACGGGCATCCGCTTGACGCTCGGCGGTTTTAGCCAAACGCGGAATAAACAATTTCAAAATTGTGCCGAATAGCACGATCCAAATTAAAAACGGCAGCAAAAGCCAGCTATCTAACGCCGCTAACACCAAACCGGAAGTGATAAAATATACCGCCACATAGACCAACATATCGGCAATTGTCATTACCGTATCGCGCACCGCAAGGGCAGTTTGCATGACTTTCGCCGATACGCGACCGGCAAATTCATCCTGATAGAAACTTAAACTTTGTCCCAACATCAAGCGATGAAAATTCCAACGCAAGCGCATCGGGAAAACGCCTTGCAAGGTTTGCAAACGGATTGCGGAAGTGAAAAATAGCCATACGACGCTTATAACTAACAACACCGCCATAGCAAGCAATAGATGCCCTTTTTCTGACCAAAGTGTCGCCGGCGAGTACTGCCCAAGCCAATCCACTAAGACGCCCATAAATTGGAATAACATCGCCTCTATTATGCCAATGCCGACCGTCATTAGGCCCAGCAAAAAAATCCAGCCACGCATCCCTTCGATGCTTGACCAAATAAAGCGGAACAAGCCTTTTGGGGGTGTTGTCGGGTTGCTTTCAGGATAAGGATTTAAGCGGTTTTCAAACCACGAAAAAATTTTATCGAACATAGAATTTCCTTAAAAAAACAAAAGGCAACCAAGCCGTTGCCTTGTAAATTGTGGCGCATTATAGCCGAAATCCGCTGCAACAGATACTGAAAGCCTCGGCTGACGATAGGTGCGAACTGCACTGTTGTGCATTGAATTGCCGTCATAAATCAGTGGGTCTCACGGGCACCGCATTGACGATGCTTAAATGCTGAGGTGCGCTACGAGCACCGTATTGAAACCGCAGAGGAAGCCAATATTAGCGACATTACAAGAAATTTAACCCTTTCATTTGCGCAATCACATCGGAAACCGAAATGCCTTCCATCAAATTTTTACCCTTGAGTTTCGTCGCCCAAGGCAATTCGGCGGAAGGTTTACCGAATATTTTTTGCGCGTTTTCTTCATACACGGAAACCACGTTCGCCAAATTGTTATAAGGCGCGGTGCGCAACGGATTGTGATAAGCGTACAGCCCAATCACCGGTGTGCCTTGCGTGGTCGCGATATGTGCCGGGCCGGAATCGGGCGAAAGCAGTAAATCCGCTTGGTTAATCAAGGCGGCCAACTGTTTTAAATTCGTTTTGCCTGCGGCATTGGTCGGCCTAAAATCACACAGCGTGATGATTTTTTCCACCATTTCTAATTCGCGTTTTGCCGGCGAACTGCAGAAAATCACATTCACATTATGTCGATTGGCGATATTCGCCACTTCGGCATAACGTTCTGCCAACCAATCTTTTTCCGCCTTGCTGGAACAAGGCGAAATCAGTAAATTTTTGCGGGTTGGATCGATAAATTGCCGGGCGAATTGCTTATCTTGTTCGGAAAGGGCAAGTTGCCAAGTGGGCGCTGCTTTTGGCACGCCAAGATATTCGGCAAACGCCATAAATCCATCCAACACATGGGGCGAGAGCGGATCTTCCACGCGACGATTGACAAATAGCCATTGCCCTTCGCGTGAACGTTTTTTACCGAAGCCGATTTTGTATTGCGCTTTAATGCCTAACGACAACACGGAGGCACGAAACGCCGTTTGCATATTCAGCAGCGCATCAAAACGTTGATTTTTTAATTGTTTCCACAACGCAAACACGCCTTTCCAGCCGGTTTTTTTGTCATAAGGAAGCAGTGTCACGCCGGGAATGCCGTTTAATAAACCCGCTTCCGTTTTGCCGACAATCCAACTGATTTGAGTTTGCGGATAATATGCCTGAATGTGCTGCACCACCGCCAGTGCGTGACATACATCGCCCAGTGCGGAAAGTCTTAGAATGCAAAGAGATTTGGGCAGTTGAGGGAAGAGAGACATGGTTATTCCTTATTAAATGCCTGCTGGAAATCGACTTTTCTTTCGTTTTTCACCCCTTCGTTGACGGAGAGGAAATCTGAAAAGCGAAGTTTAGAATATCGGTTTTGTCGTTTAATTTGCCGATATTTTAAAGTAGAATGGGCGCATTTTCTATTATGCAACCCGACCAAAATGCTTGAATTCCAGCAAGATAACCGATTTTTCCTATTCAATTTCAACCGCGCGTTTGAAGGCCAAGTGGATTTTTTCAATCCTGACTTTTGGCGAAAACAGCACCGCATTGAAGGCGTGGCAAAAGGACGGGGCACCACTTATTTTTTACGCACGGAAGATTGGTTCGGCGTGAATTGCGCGTTACGTCATTATTACCGTGGCGGCTTGTGGGGCAAGTTCAATAAAGATCGTTATCGTTTTGTCGAGCTCGCCGATACGCGCAGTTTCACCGAATTTCATTTGCTCCAACGCCTGTATGAAGCCGGATTGCCGGTGCCAAAGCCTATCGGCGCACGAGTACGAAAAGGTAAACTCGGTATTTGTTATCAAGCGGATCTTTTATCGGAAAAAATCGAAAACGCGCAAGATTTGACCGCCCTTTTGCAAGGGCAAACTTTGCCGAGCGAAACTTGGCGGCAAATCGGCAAATTAATTCGCCGCCTGCACGATTTGCAAATTTGCCACACGGATCTCAATGCGCACAATATTCTGGTGCAACAAACAGAGAACGGCCAAAAATGTTGGTTATTGGATTTTGATAAGTGTGGTGAAAAATCGGGCGATTTTTGGAAAACGGAAAACCTAAATCGCTTGCATCGTTCTTTCGTTAAAGAAGCCGGCAGAATGAAAATTCGATTTAATGAACAAAATTGGGCGGATTTAATCGCCGGTTATCAACAATAAGGACAAATTATGGCTCAAAAAATCGTACTTGCCACCGGCAATCAAGGTAAAGTCAAAGAAATGGCGGACGTGCTGGCCTCGCTCGGTTTTGAAGTGGTGGCGCAAACAGATTTAGGCATTGAAAGCCCGGAAGAAACCGGTTTAACCTTTTTGGAAAATGCCTTGCTGAAAGCTCGCTACGCTGCGGAGAAATCTGGTTTGCCGGCCATCGCTGACGATTCCGGTTTGGTGGTGGCCGCATTAAACGGCGCGCCGGGTTTGTATTCCGCGCGTTATGCCGGCGAAGACGGCAACGATGCGAAAAATCGCGCCAAATTGTTGGTTGAGCTTGCCGATGTGCCGCAAGAAAAACGCCAAGCGAAATTCGTCAGCTGTATTGTATTTTTGCGACATCCGACCGATCCGTCGCCGATTATTGCGGAGGGCGAATGTCAAGGCGTAATCGGCTTCGAAGAAAAAGGTGAAAACGGCTTTGGTTACGACAGCTTGTTTTTCAGCCCGCAACAAGGATGCACGTTTGCCGAATTGGAAACCGTCGAGAAGAAAAAAATTTCGCACCGTGCGCGCGCGTTAAATGTATTAAAAGAAAAACTCGGCGCATAAAACACCGCATATCAAGGAACTTCGGCAGTATTGCCGAACGTTTAAAACAGCACCGCATTGAAGTCGCTTCCAATGCGGTGCTGTTATTTGAGCTCGATTAGCGCGGCGAAATATTATGCTTCTTCTTGTGTTTGTTCTTGCGCTTTTAACAAAATTTCTTGAATATGCGCCGCCATTTTTTGGTCACATTTCTGTGCAATATCACGCATTACCGGATTGTTAAAAATCGCCATACCCGGCTCATATACCTGCGACATTAATTCCACTTCATGGCGATCCGCCTTGAAATAATATTTGGCAATGGCTTTCGCGGTTGCTGATTCCATACCCAACGCTTCTAATGCCAAGCGACCGGTGCGTACCGCTGAATCGAAAGTTTCCCGCACAATTTCGTCAGCTCCCGAATTATAAAGATCGAAGGTGTGAAAACGGTCGAAAGCGCGTGCAATAATTTTAATGTTTGGATTGACTTCGCGCGCGAAATGCACGATTGCGTTCGCCTGCTCTTTATTATCAATCGCCACAATTAACATTTCCGCGTTTTCCAAGCCTGCCGCAATTAAAAATTCGCGACGCGAAGCATCGCCGAAATAAGATTTAATGCCGTATTCATTGAAACCTTTTATCATTGTCGGATTCAAATCCACAATGGTCGTGGCGTAACCGCTCAAGCGTAATAAATCGTTTACGATTTGGCCGAAACGCCCCATTCCCACGATAATAATCGGATGTTGTTCGTCAATTTCATCGGGTTGAATTTCTTCTTTCGTTTCTTTTGCACCGAATTTTTCGTACAACACCAAAATAATCGGTGTCATTACCATGGAAAGTACCACGATAGCGGTCATATTGGCGTTGACTGTTTCGTCAATTACGCCTTTTGCAAGCGCTGCCGCGAATAAAACAAAAGCAAATTCACCACCTTGCGCCATTAAAAGCGCACGTTCCAATGCGGTTCTGAGGGTGCTTCTCGCCAAACGCGCTACCAAATAAATACAAATACCTTTGGTGAGCATTAACGCGACTACGCCGAGTAAAATAAGTTGCCAGTTTTCCGCCACCACTTTTAAATCGAGCGCCATACCTACGCCGAGGAAGAAAAGTCCGAGCAGTAGGCCGCGAAACGGTTCGATATCCGCTTCTAATTGGTGACGGAAGGCGGATTCCGACAGCATTACGCCGGCTACGAAGGCGCCCATCGCCATGGAAAGACCTGCTTCTTCCATTAATAACCCCGCACCGAGCACGACAAATAATGCCGCTGCGGTCATTACTTCTCGCGCTTTGGCATTCGCCAATATGCGGAATATCGGATTCAATACGAAGCGGCCAATTACGACTAGCGCCGCTAAGGCGAGCATGGCAATGCCGGCGGACTGCCACCAAGGTAGTGAAGCTTCGGTTTTTTCAAAAGGAGAAAGGAAGGAAACGATGGCGAGTAAGGGTACGATTAACAAATCTTCAAAAAGCAAAATCGATACGATTTTTTGCCCCCGCTTGGTAGAAAGCGCTTTGCGTTCGCCTAATACTTGCATTACGATGGCTGTAGAGGTTAGCACGAAACCGGCGGAGGAGACGAACGCCACTTCCCAAGAGACGCCGAATTGTACGCCGACAATCGTCATCAAAATCGCAGAAATCACCACCTGCATACTGCCTAGCCCGAAAATCTGGCGGCGTAAACTCCATAGATGAGAAGGCTTCATTTCAAGTCCGATTACGAACAGAAACATCACTACGCCAAATTCCGCTAAGTGAATGATAGCATGTGGATCATCCACGACATTTAATCCGTAAGGCCCGATCGCCAGTCCGGCGGCTAAATAGCCCAATACCGATCCCAGTCCGATTCGTTTAAATAACGGCACCGCAACTACTGCAGCACCAAGCAATGAGACCACTCGAATTAGATCGCCAGCCCCTTCCGCAGCCATAGAAACTCCTAAGCGAAAAAAGAAATGTAAAAAGAAAAATAAGGTGGGATAAATCTAGATGGTCCCCCCTGCCGGACTTGAACCAGCGACCAAGCGATTATGAGTCGCCTGCTCTAACCGACTGAGCTAAGGGGGGAAGCGCGGGAGATTATAGAGAAATAATCTATTGAAGTCTATAAAGAAAGGGATGGTTGTCGGAAAAACAACCATCCTGTTTTATGTTATTGCAACAATGAAATATCCGCCACCTGTAAGAATAAACCTTGCAAGGTGTTCAAAATGGCGAAACGATTTTGACGCAATTTTGCATCCTCCGCATTCACCATCACATTATCAAAGAAGTTATCCACCGGTTGACGCAAGCCGGCGAGTTTATCCAACACCGCGGTGTATTCGCCTTGTGCAATTAACGGCTGAACCTCTTTTGCCAAACTTAACACACTTTGCGCAAGCACTTGTTCTGCCGGCTCAACGCATAACGCCACATCAATTGTGCCAATGTCGCCTTCCGCTTTTGCCAAAATATTCGCCACACGTTTATTGGCCGCAGCCAAGGCTCCCGCCGCATCTAAAGTACGGAAATGTGAAACCGCACGCACGCGCGCATCAAAGTCAGCCGGACGAGTTGGACGACGCGCCAATACCGCTTGAATCACATCCACCGCAATGCCTTCATCTTGATACCATGCGCGGAAACGGCCAAGCATGAAATCCACCACATCGGCGACCACGTTTGAATTAGTGAGTTTATCACCGAAAAGTGCGGTGGATTTTTTCACTAAATCTTCCAAATCCAGCGGTAAGTTTTTCTCAACGATAATACGTAACGCACCTAATGCTGCACGACGTAATGCAAATGGGTCTGCACTACCTTTTGGGGCTTGTCTGATACCAAAGATCCCTGTTAAGGTGTCAAATTTATCGGCTAAAGCGACCGCACTTGCAACCAGTGATTTTGGTAATTCATCACCGGCAAAGCGTGGCATATATTGTTCGTTTAACGCCACCGCGACTTCTTCATATTCACCGTCATGACGGGCATAGTGCATGCCCATTACGCCTTGCGTATCGGTAAATTCGAATACCATGTTGGTCATTAAGTCACATTTTGACAGTAAGCCGGCACGTTTGGCTTTCGCTTCGTCTGCGCCGATTTGTTTTGCAATTTCGCCTGCAAGTTGCTCAATACGGTCAGTTTTATCTTTCAATGTACCGAGCTGTTGTTGGAACAACACGGTTTCTAAGCGTGGTAAACGATCAACCAGTTTTTGTTTTAAATCGGTTTTGAAGAAGAATTCCGCATCGGTTAAACGTGGGCGAACCACTTTTTCG
>NZ_DBHLAM010000020.1:71914-72389 GCF_057314195.1 Rodentibacter sp.
GGTCGCTTTTGCTTGAGATTTTGCCAAAATTTCTGCTTTACGCTCGTTGAAATCGGCTATTACAGAACCTTTTTCACGCAATAATTGCGGATATTGGTCGGCGTGTTGAATTTCAAATTCTTTCTCGCCTAAGAAACGGTGACCGCGAATGGTGCGTGCGCTTGCTACACCTAAAATTTCGCCTTCAATTAACTCATCGCCGAGCAACATGGTTACCGTGTGAACAGGGCGAATAAATTGCACGGTTTTGTCCGCCCAACGCATTGGTTTTGGAATTGGCAATTTCGCCAACGCATTTGCCACGATGCCGTTAAGCAAGTTTTTGGTCGGTTGACCTTCAATTTTTGCACGGTGAACTAACCATTCGCCTTTATCGGTCGCAATGCGTTCCGCCTGCTCAACGGTAATGCCACAACCACGTGCCCAACCTTCTGCCGCTTTAGTTGGTTTACCTTCCGCATCAAAGGCTGCAGAC
>NZ_DBHLAM010000021.1:0-27562 GCF_057314195.1 Rodentibacter sp.
ACACAAAGCACGTCGTCGTCCACAATACTCCAAACGTTAATTTTTATACGTTTTTACAAAAAGCAGAGAGCAATCTCTGCTTTTTTTTTTTATGTTTTCAGAAATCTCAAAATTTTTATAACTTACTGAATCTAAAGAGAAAATAATATTCTATTAACGCTTTTGTCGCGCTTTGTGTTAGAATGCTCAACCGTTTTATAACATCTATACCTAATTTGGATCTTCGGAGGAATCAATGTCCAATGCATCAAGTAAACGTTCCGTCATGACACTTTTTTCAAATAAAGATGATATTTACAGTCATCAAGTGAAAATCGTATTGGCTGAGAAGGGCGTGGCTTATGAGAATGAAGAGGTTGATCCGCATGCGCTATCAGAAGATTTAATGGAACTAAATCCTTACGGTTCGTTGCCGACATTAGTCGATCGTGATTTGGTGTTATTCAGTTCACGAATTATTATGGAATACCTTGACGAACGTTTTCCACACCCTCCGCTTATGCCGGTTTATCCTATTGCCCGTGGTAAAAGCCGTCTTTTAATGCTACGAATTGAACAAGATTGGTATCCTGCATTGGCGAAAGCGGAAAAAGGAAATGACGCGGAACGTGCGGAAGCCTTAAAACAATTAAAGGAAGAATTACTGGCCGTTTCACCTATTTTCCAACAAATGCCCTATTTTATGAGCGAAGAGTTTAGTCTTGTCGATTGTTACGTGGCACCGTTGCTATGGAAATTAAAACAATTTGGCGTAGAGTTCACCGGTGCCGGTAGCAAGGCATTAAAGAGTTACATGGATCGCGTATTTAGCCGTGATTCATTCTTACAATCTGTAGGCGAAGTGGCGCCGAAAAATCTAATGGACGATAAATAATGGAATATAAATCTTCTCCTAAGCGCCCGTATTTATTGCGCGCTTATTACGATTGGTTAGTGGATAACAATTTCACTCCATATTTAGTCGTAGATGCGACATATTGGGGGGTCGATGTGCCACTTGAGTACGTAAAAGACGGCCAAATTGTACTCAATTTATCCGCTCACGCCACCGGCAATTTACAATTGGCGAACGATTTCATTCAGTTTAATGCTCGTTTTAAAGGTGTTTCGCGTGAACTTTATATCCCGATGGGTGCAGCGCTTGCGATTTATGCCCGTGAGAATGGCGATGGAGTTATGTTTGAGCCGGAAGCAATTTACGACGAACTAAATAGCGAGCCGGATATAGATCAACCCAATGACTTTACTGAAGCGGTGAATAAACCAAAAACATCTAACAAGAAAACAGCACCTAAGTCGTCTCATTTGCGCATCGTTGATTAAGCGATTTGATTTAAAATTGATATAACATTGCCCGCATGAAAATGCGGGTATTTTTTTGAAACAGCGTCATATGTCATAGTTGCATAAAGATGACATTGTTCTCACAAAACAGCACCGCATTGAAGCAATTTCAATGCGGTGCTGTTTTTAGATCAGACCGGCTAAAGTTGAAATTATTGTTTATCGATAGAGGCAGCAAGTACTTCAACAACAATTATTTCGTACATTTGCGATATAGTTGATTTTTATGAATTTGAGCGTTTCGTCGCCGCTTTCATTTTGCGTACGAATTCGCCCAGTTCATTCAAACATTGAGCGTGATTATCTAAATTCCGTTCAATGATTTTCACCGTTGCCGAACCGGAAATTGCGCCTGCTGCGCCAAGCTGTAACGCTTCTTTTACTTGCGCAGGCTGTGCAATACCAAAGCCTTGTAGAATAGGGGGCGCATTATGCGCTTTTAATTGTTCTACGAGCGTATCCAAATTCGCTGCATGGCTTTGGTTTTCCGCACTGGTGACGCCGGCACGAGAAACCAGATAAGTATAGCCTTCGCTGCTTTGCGCCACGCCTTGAACGGTTTTTTCATCCGCATTCGGTGGACAAATAAAGACGGGCTGAATGCCATGTCTTTTGGCTGCGGCAACGTAATCGTCTTTTGCCAACAACGGAATATCGGCAACCAACACCGCATCCACGCCAACCTCGGCACAACGTTGATAGAAATTATCCAAGCCCTTGGCAAAAATCAAATTAGCGCAAAGTAACAAGCTGATCGGAATCTCCGGATATTTCGACCGCACTTTTTCCAGCAATTTGAAGCTGTCTTCGGTGCTGTGACCGGCATTTAACGCACGATTATTGGCAGCTTGAATGACCGGACCGTCCAATAGCGGATCGGAAAACGGAAAACCCAGTTCCAAGGCGTCCGCGCCGTTATCCACAAGAGTGCAGATGATGTCAAAAGAACGCTCGAAAGTCGGATCGCATAAGGTTACAAAAGGAACAAATGCGCCTTCATTTTTCGCGCTTAATTGGGCAAAGGTAGTTTCAAAACGGCTCATGATTGCATTCCTTTTTCATTTAAAATTTTATCAACGGTGAAAATGTCTTTATCACCACGACCGGATAAATTCACCACTAAAATTTGTTCTTTATTCGGTTCTTGGCGGATCATTTTTAATGCTTGCGCAAGGGCGTGGGAGCTTTCCAGCGCCGGAATAATGCCTTCATGTTTCGCCAGTGCTTGGAACGCGTTTAGGGCTTCGTCATCGGTAATGCTCGGGTATTCTGCGCGTCCGATACTTTGCAAATAGGCGTGTTGCGGGCCGACGGAAGGGAAGTCAAGACCGGCAGAAATCGAGTAGGATTCTTCTACTTGCCCGTCTTTCGTTTGCATTAACGGCGATTTCATGCCGAAATAAATGCCGACTTTGGCGTGCCCTAATGGTGCACCATGTTCGCCCGTTTCAATGCCTTTACCGGCAGGTTCTACGCCAATTAAACGCACATTCGGTTCATCAATGAAATGCGTAAACATACCGATGGCATTTGAGCCGCCACCTACCGCCGCAATCACGGCATCCGGCAAGCGACCTTCTTTTTCCAAAATTTGACGCTTAGTCTCTTCACCAATCATTTTTTGGAATTCACGCACAATCGTCGGGAACGGGTGCGGGCCTGCCGCCGTACCTAATAAATAATGGGTCGTTTCATAGTTTGCCGACCAATCACGCATGGCTTCACAGCAGGCGTCTTTCAAAGAACAGGAGCCTTTTTCCACCGGCACCACTTCCGCGCCCATTAAACGCATACGGAAGACGTTTGGCGATTGTCGTTCCACGTCTTTCGCGCCCATATAAACACGGCAAGGCATATCCAACATGGCGCAGGCAAGTGCGGTCGCCACCCCGTGTTGTCCCGCACCGGTTTCCGCAATAATGCGGGTTTTGCCCATGCGTTTTGCCAATAAAATTTGACCTAAAACTTGGTTGGTTTTATGGGCGCCGCCATGTAACAAATCTTCGCGTTTTAAATAGATTTTGGCTTTTGTGCCTCTTGTTAAGTTACGGCAAAGGGTAAGTGCGGTCGGTCTGCCTGCGTAATTTTTCAATAAATCCTGAAATTCACGCTGAAATTCAGGATCGTCTTTCGCTTCAACAAAGGCTTTTTCCAGCTGTTGCAACACCGGCACTAAAATTTCCGGTACATACATTCCACCAAATTCGCCGAAATAAGGGTTTAAAATCGTTTCAGACATGAGTTTTCCTTATGACATTAAAAACAGGCTGTCGTAGATTTTGTAGAAATTTATGACAGCGAATAATACAACAAATACACTTGAAATCAGTTGAATTAACCAAAAAATCGCCCAAAGTAAAAATGTCGTAATCGGGCTAAAACCGATCTCGGCAAGGATATTTTGCTGTTTCAAATAAAAACTGCGCAAACTTAGCAAATAGGCAGAGAGCATAATTAACAATGGAATGGCGACAAAGCAACGGATTGCATAATAGACGATGTCGATTAAATCGGGCTCATTAATATAGAAAAATAATTCTTTTCTAAATTCCGGATCTTTGATGTATTCCGTCATCACCATATACAGCACAAAAAACAACAAGGCAGGCGTTAGCCCACGTAAAAAGGCCAAATAAGGCTCAGTAATTTCAGTTAAAAAGCGGGAAAGTTTGCCGGGTTGTTTAGTCATTTTTGCTCACTTTTAACGGGTTAAAGGTTTGTGCCGTCGGCATTACTTCAATGCGGTTAATATTCACGTGCTCCGGTTGTTGGTTAAGCCAGAGGACGATATTGGCAATATCTTGTGGCGTGACATATTGCACGTTTTCATACACTTGTGCCGCGCGGGCATCGTCGCCTTTAAATCGCACGTTAGAAAATTCCGTACCGCCACACAAGCCCGGCTCTACATTAGAAACGCGAATATGGGTGCCGGCAAGATCGGCGCGCAGATTTAAACTAAACTGTTTCACAAAGGCTTTGGTGCCGCCGTAAACATTGCCGCCCGGATAAGCGTAATTGCCTGCGATAGAGCCTAAATTGATAATGTGCCCTTGATTACGTGCGACCATTTGCGGCAACACTAAACGCGTTATGGTCACCAAACCTTTCACATTGGTATCAATCATTTTTTCCCAATCGTCTAAATCGGCTTTATCAGCAGATTCCAATCCGAGCGCAAGCCCTGCGTTATTGACCAATAAATCGATTGCCTGCCATTCTGGCGGAAGGTTTTTTAGAGCGGTTTCGGCAGCGTGACGATCGGAAATATCAAAGGCGAGCGGGAAGAAGTGTTTGCCGTATTCTTGTTGCAGTTGCGCTAAACGTTCGCTTCTTCGTCCTGTACCAATAACGAAATATCCGGCGTCTAACAATGTACGACAAATAGCGCAACCAAACCCGGCGGTCGCCCCCGTAACCAGTGCAATTCTTGTCATCTTTTTCTCCTTAATTTTCATTGAATATGTGTTTTTTGCGTTTATCCAAAGTTATGTGGTTGTTGCACAAAACTGAAATGACCTTACAAAATAGCACCGCATTGAAGTGGCTTCCAATGCGGTGCTGTTTTATGTGTTTACTACATAATACTAAGCTTGTCATAAAAAATGACCGCATCTTTACGTGAATATGTAACATACTACTACACTAGTACAAAAAAATATAGAATTTTTACTAAGAAATTTGAACAAAGGGAGGAACAAAAGCGTGGTTGTTTTTTGAGATGGATTTTAGGTTTTAGAAAAATAAAAAGGCACGTGTTAGGAAACACGCGCCATTATTTGACTTAAAAAGTGTGGTGCTTTTTTTCGCAACGTTTTTAATGTTACATTATCGCACCCACATATTTCAGCATTACTCCGGCAGCAATGGCGGAACCAATCACACCGGCAACGTTCGGCCCCATGGCATGCATGAGTAGGAAGTTTTGGTTGTCTGCTTCCAGACCGATTTTGTTAGAAACCCGTGCAGCCATTGGTACGGCAGACACACCGGCAGAACCAATGAGCGGGTTAATTTTGTTTTTGCTGAATTTGTTCATCAATTTCGCCATTAACACACCACTGCCGGTACCGATCCCGAAGGCAATCACGCCAAGAATTAAAATACCCAAGGTTTGCGGTTGTAGGAATTTATCGGCGATGAGTTTGGAACCCACTGACAAGCCAAGCACGATGGTGACGATGTTAATCAAGGCGTTTTGTGTAGTATCGCTTAAACGTTCTACCACGCCACTGACGCGCATGAGGTTACCGAAACAGAACATTCCAAGCAATGGGGCGGCATCCGGTAAAAGTAAACCAACGAGCAACAGCAAAATCACCGGGAATAAGACCTTTTCACGATTGCTCACATGACGCATTTGTGTCATGCGGATCTTACGTTCTTCTTCCGTGGTTAAGGCTTTCATGATCGGTGGCTGAATTAAGGGCACTAACGCCATGTAGGAATAAGCTGCCACAGCAATGGCACCAAGCAATTCCGGCGCGAGTTTGCTGGTGAGGTAAATCGCGGTCGGACCATCCGCACCACCGATAATACCGATGGACGCTGCTTGTGGGAGCGTGAATTCGATAATACCGAAATAGTTCAATGCCAATGCACCGAGTACGGTGGCGAAAATACCGAACTGTGCCGCAGCACCAAGCAGTAACGTTTTCGGATTTGCCAATAACGGGCCGAAGTCTGTCATCGCGCCTACGCCCATGAAAATCACTAACGGCGCAATGCCATAACCGATAGCCACTTTATAGAACAACGCCAAGATCCCGGCGCTGTATCCCATGTCCATTGACAAGGCTTCCAGTTGATTTACGGTAGAGCCGGAGGCTGTCGCAAGTGCAGTTTTAATGAGTGCCGGATCAGCGGAGACACCTAATTTCGCGGCAATTACGGCAATTTGCTCCGGTGA
Source organism: Rodentibacter sp. (assembly GCF_057314195.1). Taxonomy (NCBI): domain Bacteria; kingdom Pseudomonadati; phylum Pseudomonadota; class Gammaproteobacteria; order Pasteurellales; family Pasteurellaceae; genus Rodentibacter; species Rodentibacter sp. The sequence goes on from NZ_DBHLAM010000021.1 coordinate 6,254, forward strand.
GCCGAGATGAAGCAAATTCTCCAATGCGGTCATGGCAAGACCGGCTTCGGGAATGTTTGATAACAATCCACCAAAGCCGATAGGCAATAACAGCAACGGCTCAAACTTGCGCGAAATAGCAAGCCACAACAGGAGCAAGCTGATAGCGATCATCACCGCTTGCCCCCATTGCAAATGGAACAGTCCCATACCCTGAATTAATGCAATAATGCTATCCATAGGTAACTCCTTAGACGAGGTTCATAACGGTATCACCCACCGCGACGGCATCGCCGGCTTTGACACAAATACCACGCACGGTACCGGCTTGTGCCGCTTTGACTTCGGTTTCCATTTTCATGGCTTCAAGAATGAATAACACATCACCTGCCGCGACAGTTTGACCTTCTGTTGCCACGACTTTCCAAATGTTACCCGCCATTGGCGCAGTTACCGGTGTGCCACCACTGGTTGGCGCTGGTGCCGGTGCGACTTGTGGAGCAGCTTGTGGAGTTGTTGTGGCTACGTGTGAAATGTCGCCGCCTTCACTGACTTTCACCACAAAGGCTTTACCTTCCAGTTCCACAGTATAAACGGTGGAGCCGGAGGCCGCAGGTGCAGCTTTAGAAACAGGTTTATTTTCTACCGCACTTTCATTGCCGGTTGGTGCCGGTTCAAAGGCTGCCGGGTTGTTACGGTTTTCTAAGAACTTCCACGCGATTTGAGGGAACAGCGCCACGATTAAAGCATCGTCCACCGCGTTATCTGCTAATTTTACCCCTTTCACTCTGGCTTGTTCGGCAACTTCAGCTTCAATTTTCACCATTTCAGGCGCAATGTGATCGGCTGGACGGTCAGTCACCGGAGCGGCACCTTCTAATACGCGAGCTTGTAATGCGCTATCTACCGGTGCAGGTGTTTTACCGTATTCACCTTTTAAAATACCGGCGGTTTCTTTCGCGATGGTTTTATAGCGTTCGCCTGTCAGCACGTTAATAACGGATTGTGTGCCGACAATTTGAGAAGTTGGGGTAACAAGTGGAATGTAACCTAAATCTTTGCGTACGCGTGGGATTTCTTCTAAAACCAAATCCAATTTGTCGGAAGCGTTTTGTTGTTTTAATTGATTTTCTAAGTTGGTAAGCATGCCACCCGGCACTTGTGCCACTAAAATACGGCTATCTACGCCACGTAACTGACCTTCAAATTTGGCATATTTTTTACGCACATTACGGAAATAGGCAGCGATTTTTTCCAAACGCGGAATATCCAAACCGGTGTCATATTCAGTGCCTTGTAAGGTAGCAACCATGGATTCTGTTGCCGGGTGACCGTAGGTGCCTGACATAGAGGAAATTGCAGTATCAATACCATCTACGCCTGCTTCAATGGCTTTTAATAGCGCCATTTCAGCCATACCGGTAGTCGAGTGGCAGTGTAAATGTAATTCCACGTCGAAACGTTTTTTGATTTCGCGCACTAAGTCTGCCGCCGCCATCGGGTTCAAAATACCTGACATGTCTTTGATGACCAAGCTGTCGATACCGATTTCAAGTAGTTGTTCTGTGGTGTCGAGCCAAGTTTGCATGGTGTGCACCGGGCTGGTGGTATAACTTAATGTCCCTTGTGCATGACCGCCGAATTTACGCACGGCTTGCAGCGCTGCTTTCATATTACGCGGGTCGTTGAGCGCATCAAATACGCGGAACACGTCCATACCGTTCGCCACACAACGTTCGACGAAACGTTCTACCACGTCATCGGCATAGTGGCGATAACCTAAGAGGTTTTGACCACGTAACAGCATTTGTAACGGGGTTTTCGGACAGGCTTTTTTCAATTCACGCAAACGTACCCACGGATCCTCCCCTAAAAAACGAATACAACTGTCAAAGGTTGCACCGCCCCAAGCTTCTAACGACCAATAACCGATATTGTCTAATTCTTGCGCGATCGGCAACATGTCATCGAGACGTAAACGGGTAGCTAAAAGCGATTGGTGAGCATCACGAAGCACCAGTTCGGTCATTTTAATTTTTTTAGTCATAGTAAAATCCTTATTATTTGAACTGTTGGGTACGGCGATGGTGCGCGATAGCCGCTGCAATCACAGGGCGCAAACGCTCAAAATCGTCAGTGGAAAGCGCAGAAAGCGCGGTAGAATTTTGGGGAGTTTTTGGCGAGGGTTGAGGCTCAGGAAAATATTTATTGATAAGTTTCGACATCAGTCCGATCGCCCAAATCAAAATGAGCAAAAAGACCAGCACAAAACCCATCCCTGAAAACATCAGATTAATTCCTTCACCAAAAAGTTCTGCCGAAGTCATTAGTCGTATCCTTATATTTAATATGGGATTTTTATTCTACCCAAGTCATTTTCACAAAACCGTGATTGAGATCATAAATTGCGTGGAATAGGAAAAGTGGCAGGGAAAAGTGCGGTGGTTTTTTGAGATGGATTTTGTGTGATCTAAATATTATCAATGGCTCGTGTCTCCTGACGCATGCCCACTAAGTTTAGTGAGTTACAAGCACGCGTCGGGAGACGCGCGCTATCTGAGAATCTTAAGTCATTCCTATTTATTAACAAAAGTGCGGTTAAAATCCCAACCATTTTTCACCTAGAAAAATACTTAAAATTCTAACCGCACTTTGATCTATCTATTGCTGATTCAACCCCAAAAAATCGCCCACTTCATGTTCCAACTGGCTCATAGCAAGCAAGGCTTCTTGGGTTTGTTTGGCTTCTTCTTCATCGATGATGCTCATGGCAAAGCCGACGTGGACGAGAACCCATTTGCCGAGGAGCGGTTTCGGGTCGTCGTTGCAGATGAGGGAAATATTGACTTCGCGTTGTACGCCACACACATCCACGGTGGCGAGTTGTAGCGCGCTGTCGCCGATTTTGACAATTTGACCGGGCACACCTAAACACATAATTCATTCACTCCTGTTGAAAATCGCGCTTATTTTACCATCGCGCGGAACAAGCTGCGACGATCCTGATCAAAACTCGGTGTTTTTGTCGGCATGGATAAAATCATACGAAGACAATCTTGCGCGAGCTGAACGGCTTGTGCGTTGGAGAGCACCGCATTGAGTGGAGAATGAAGTGAGCAGCTCAAATATTGTGGAATTTGCGCTATACCGCTCACTGTAAAAGTGAGGGATTTGTACGGCAGTTGAATGGTCAGTTTATCGCCCAGCTCGCGCGGTTGCCATTGTTGCCCTTTGCCGGGCAGAATGACAACGCTTAACATCCATGGCGTAACAACCGTGCCGATCCATTGGTTTTCAAATAAAACAAATTTCGGGCAATAGCATTTGATGCCGTGACGATAAAACGGCAAATCTTGCATTTCTTTGGAGACGGCTTCCATTGCCGATTGAAAAAGGGCAGAGGGATCCTGTTCAAAACCCGTTATTACACCTTCCAATGCGGTGCTATTTTCAAGTGTCTTTTCGTGTCGGTACATAAATTAATTGTGTTCGTTCTTCATTTATCAGGCGCTGCTAAGACAAGACCGCAACGGAAGTGCGAATCAGCACCGCATTGAATGCCTTCCTTAGGCTTGGGCAAGCGGAAGGAAGGCGGAGCGTTATGATAAATTTATCGAGAAATGATAGTTTTTCAAAACCTTTTCTAACGTTTCAAAAATCTCTGGAAATTGGTTTTGCACGATTTCACTTAAGGCGATTTGCGGTTCAAGTGTTTCCGGTTGAATGCCAATTAAGCATAGATTTTTCGGGAATTCATCGGTTAATTTCAAGGCGGATAGCACGTCGCAAATACCAAGTTGATGCGGTGAAATTTTACGTGAGAAAAATACAGGTACTTGCTCATCGTGTAACACGATAATTTCGCCCGGCGCCTTGTTCGCCAGCACCGCATCAACGATGATAATGTGCTCGCGATTTGCCATATCATCGAGCAATTCCATGCCGCAGGTACCGCCGTCCACTACATCAAAGTGCGATAGGATTTCAGGACGTTTTTCTAAGGCTTGAGCGATTCGTACGCCTACGCCTTCATCACCCAGTAAAATATTGCCGACACCTAAAATCAACGGCTTTCTTGCAATTTCAGCCATTAAAGCACCTTTATTTGTGTGACTTCGCCGTTTTCCGTATTCACAACGTGCACTGCACAGGACATGCAAGGGTCGAAAGAGTGAATAGTGCGCACCACTTCCAGTGGTTTGGTTGGATCTGCCACCGGCGTACCGATAATGGAAAGCTCGTAAGGCCCCATTTCGTCATTTTGGTTACGCGGCCCTGCATTCCAGGTGGAAGGTACTACGGCTTGATAATTTTCGATACGACCGTTTTTAATCACCACCCAGTGGGAAAGCATACCGCGTGGCACTTCACCAAAGCCGACGCCTTTAAATTCGCCCCCTTGTGGAATATCGGTTTTTAAGTAGGCCACAGTATCACCGGTGCCAATATTATCAATGAGCAATTGCCATTGTTGCGCCAAAATGTTGTTTAGCACACAGCAATGCACGGTACGGCCGATAATGCGTCCGAGAGTAGAATGTAATTGATCAACGGAAAGCTCGTTGCCGGTTAAGGTCGCGTATAAGCCTTTGATGTGGTTGAGATGATTTAAGGTGTCTTTATTTTCGCTTGCCAAGTTACACATTAAATAAGCCAATGGACCGACTTCCACCACTTTGCCGTAGAAACTTGGAGCTTTCACCCAAGAATATTTGCCCTCATCTTGCCAACCGGTATATTTCGGGCGGGTTAAACCGGCCCAAGGTTCGAGTGCTTCATCATCTTCATACCAAGCGTGTTTGCCACTTTCTTTAATGCCTTTTACCACAAAGTCATCTTTTGGCTGGGTGATTGGACGGAAAGTAGTTAGGTCGAAGTTTTCGATATAACCACCGGTCAATGCAAATTTAGAATTGTCTCCGTCAATCGGGTATTCCGGTACGGAAAGATAATTTCCGGAGGTTTTGCCTAAGTTTAGCCATTCCGGATAATAAGCGGCAATCACCGCCGCATCGACACGATAAACTTGGGTAACGAAATCATTTAAACGATCGATACAGGCTTTCACGAACATTAAACGTTCTAAGTTTAGAACGGATTGTGAATCCAAGTTGATTGGGTTGGCTACACCGCCGATGGCTAAGTTTTGAATGTGCGGTGTTTTACCGCCAAGCAAGGCTACAATGCGGTTGCAATCGCGTTGGCATTCCAACGCTTGCAAATAGTGCGCAACGGCGATGAGATTCACTTCCGGCGGTAATTTCATTGCCGGATGACCAAAATAACCGTTGGCGAAAATACCGAGCTGTCCGCTATCCACTAAGGCTTGAATTTTTTTCTGTACGTTGCGAAATTCGTTCGCACTATTCAACGACCAAGTCGAAATACCTTTGAGCATATTTGCCGCTTTTTCAGGGTCAGCCTGAAGCGCTGCGGTAATATCCACCCAGTCCATAGCAGAAAGTTGGTAAAAATGGACGATGTGATCGTGCATGCTATGAGCGGCTAAAATCATATTGCGGATATACTGTGCATTCACCGGTACTTTTGCGCCGATAGCATCTTCTACCGCACGCACACTGATGATGGCGTGTACGGTAGTGCAGACGCCGCAAATACGTTGCATAATCATCCATGCGTCACGCGGATCCGCACCTTTTACGATATTTTCCATTCCTCGCCACATGGTACCGGATGACCACGCATTGGTGACGACACCGTTTTCAATTTCACAATCAATGCGTAAATGACCTTCAATACGAGTAATCGGGTCAATGGAAATGCGTTTTTTTTCTGACATTATTCAGCTCCACTCATTTTTTTACTGAATGCCGCTTTTTCGGCAATAATTTTTTCGGAATCCTCTGTATGTTTTTCTTTGAAAACAGGAAGAACAGGGAATAAACGGATAATTAAAATATAGGCACAGACTTCAATGGATACAAAACCGATTGAAATTAATAATTCTTCGGCTGAAGGAAAATATTTATAGCCATTACCCGGATCGTACATAATCAGCGAATAGTTCATCCGCCATAATGCGGCGCCAAGTAACATACTCAATGCTGAAATAAATAACCAACGGGAATCGGATTTTTTCTCGCCAAGGAAAAGGGTGAGTAATGGTAATACCATTAACCAAACTTCCATCCAGAACATCCACGCTTCGAATTTGTTCAATTTATCAAAGCCGAAGACTAAATGAAGTTTATTGTGGTAAATCAATTCGCCGAAACGTACAGCTAAGAAACAGAAAATTAAACCGGCAGTTACCCGTGCTAATTGAGTAAATAAATGACGTTCATCCGGGGTTTTACCTGCAAGACCGGCTTTTACCAATGAACCTTCAAAAATCACAATGGAAAAGCCCATAATAAAGGCGGTGAGTAAAGAGAGAATCGGCAATAACTCATAACTTTGCCATACATCGTGCACTTTATGACCCGCAACAATCATTAATGACCCCATGGAAGATTGGTGCATCATCGGTAACAAGGCGCCCAAGGCAATAATGAAAAACATCACTTTGTTGAGTTTGTCAAACCATTTTTTCAAGCCAAGGAAACCAAGCCATACCGGCGCAAATTCTAATGTCACCACGCAGATGTAGATGGTCATACAGAATGCGGTTTCAAATAACACGGAATTTGTGTTGAATTGTCCTGGCACATAGAAATACGGTAAATGCCAATAACGTCCCATATCAATGGTAATGGATAAACCACCAAGAGAATAACCGAATAAGCTGGCTAACAGCGCGGGACGAACAAGACCGTGATATTTTCCTTTATTGAAAATATAAACCGTCCAAGCTAATGCCCAACCGCCACAAGCAAAACCGGTACCGACCAATAAGTCGAAAGCGATCCATAAACCCCAAGGATAACCACCGTTCAATGCGGTGACGGATCCGATACCGAATACCAGACGTTTTAGAATGAGCAATATGCAGATAATGGCCAATGGCGCAAAAAACAAAATGGTGGCAGAAATCAGACGACCGCCCACCGGACGTGGATTACTCATGATGTTCATCCTCCGCTTCTTCAATTTCTTTACGAGCTTGACGCATCGCTTCTTTTTGTTTGGCGATACGTTCGGCGATTTTATCGCCATGCATATTTTTATAAGTCATAAAGGTAAGACCAGCAAGGGCTACTAACGGTAGCGCTAAACCACGATATAAGAAGTGTTGTAAGTGAGCTGCGCGGGAACCGGTCGCGACTTCATCTAATTCCGGTAAGCCGAGATTAGTAAACGGCACACCGCTTAATGCAAGTACTTGAGTACCACCACCTTCTTTTTCACCGTAAACGTGGAATTGATAAGCCGGTACGGTGGCGCGATATTTATCATTGCTGTTCACGTGTTGGCGCGGATAATCATATTGGCTACCGCGTAACAACGTTAAACGACGTTTGGCTTCGGCCAATAGTTCTTCGCGTGTACCGAAGATAATCGCACCGGTTGGACAAACATGACAGCAACCCGGCAATTCGCCTTTGTCTAAGCGTTCCACGCCTTTTTGGTTGCAAAGTTCACATTTGCTGATTTGACCGAATGGATTGTCGTAATCATATTTCGGTACATCAAACGGGCAACCCACCATGCAATAACGACAACCGGTGCAAATATCCGGATCGTATTTCACTATACCGGTTTTCGTGTCCTTAGTGAGAGCTTGAACGGGGCAAACCGCCACGCAGTTAGGATCGACACAATGCATGCATTGTTTTTTCACATAAGCGTAACCATTTTCCGTTTGGTCTTTATTTTGTCCGTCGCCGTCTGACCAAACTTGAATGATATTACGAGTGAAGGGAGTGAGTTTGTCATTATTTGACCAAATTTGCTCACCTTTCGGATTCACCGGCGTACTATTTACTTGCTGACATTCCGCCACGCAAGCTTGGCAGCCGACACAAAGCGTGGAGTCATAAAGCATACCGAGCGCACCGGGAATGGGCTCAACAGCTTCTGTTGCTTGTGCATTGGATACAGGCAAAGAAGAGGCGATTCCCCCAAGCACACCGGCTTTAAGAAATTTTCGTCTATCCATCATTATTTACCTGTATGTTGGCGTTCGTTTTGTTCCGCATTGGCTTTTTTGCGTGCATTATGTTGGATGCTGAGTTCACGCAACGTCACTACGCTCACGCCGGCAAGAATGGCGGCTGCGCCACCTAATAACGCAATAGCGGTCATGCTTGCACCTTCGCCTTCCGTATTATTGACATCCGGTTTTTCAACGCGCGGTGTTGGATTTTCAACGTTGGCCAACTGGAAAATACCTTTAGTAAAACCAATACCTTTATCGTTACAGCCATAACAAGGATGACCTATTCCCACCGGCCAGTTATTGCCGCCCACATCGCAGAACTCAAGAGTAGAGCAGTTGCCGTAGGTTTCCGGCCCTTTACAGCCTAGGTGATACAAACACCAACCGTGACGATGCCCGTAATCGCCAAACTCTTTAGCAAAACGCCCCGCATCGAAATGTGGCCGACGGTAGCAGTTCTCATGAATTAAACGATCATAAGCAAACAACGGACGGTTTAACTTATCCATTGCCGGTAATTTCTTATAAGTAATAATGTAAGCGACGGTTGCTAAGAAATTGTGAGGATTTGGCGGACAGCCCGGAATATTGATAATCGGTGTACCTTTCGGTAAACATTCTGCAAGACTTACCGCACCGGTCGGATTGCCGCCGGTTGAAGGTACGCCGCCCCACGCGGCACAAGAACCGATTGCAATCACTGCCGCTGCGCCTTTTGCCGCCTCGCGGATATGTTCGACGATAGGTTTTCCGGCGACCATGCAATAAATACCGCCGTCTTTTAATGGAATCGAACCATCTACCACAAGTACATATTTACCGTGATATTTATGAATTGCATTGTGTTTGTTTTCTTCCGCCTGTTCGCCAAATGCTGCTGAAAGCACTTCATGGTATTCAAGGGAAATCAAATCTAACACGAGATTTTCTACGGTAGGGTGGGTTGCGCGTAATAGTGATTCTGTACAACCTGTACATTCTTGCGCGCCGATCCACAACACAGGAGGACGTGAAGGCGAAGTCATCGCCGCGGTCATTTCTGCACCGGCCTTTGAGCTTAAGCCCATCGTTGCTGCAAGTGCGGTACATAATTTCATAAAATCACGGCGAGAAATATCCGCAAGAGCAGAAAAAACGCCTTCGTTATTGTTCATAGTATCACTCCAAAGACACACATTTTTTATGGCCATTGCAAAATGATATATGCATTTAATTATAAAAAATTTGATCGTTATCACGAAAAAACACATTTTGTAAAAAATATGTTCAAATTGTAAATAAAATGTCGGTGTAAATGCGATTAATTGTTATTTACATAAAATATTCAACGAATGATAAAAAGCTTGCCCAAAATAATTTCTTTCTTATCGAACTCTCAAAATAGCACCGCATTGAAATGGCTTCCAATGCGGTGCTATTTTGAGAGTTCAACAAATTCGTTAATTTCTTTCAGTAAATATTCAAATGCGATTTAAGCGAAAATTTTCTGAAAAACTAAATGTATTTGGGTTTTGTCTTTTATACCTGGCGAACTCTCCACGCCGGAGTTCAGATCCACACCTAAACAACCTTGCTGAATGGCTTGCTCCACATTATCCGGCGAAATTCCTCCGGCCAAAATAATTTTGTGTTTTAAGTTTTCAGGAATCAACGACCAATCGAATGTTTTGCCGGTGCCGCCTTGTTGTCCGGCGGTTTGACTGTCGAAGACGTAACGCTCAATATTCAAATCATCGGCAAAATCAAACGCGTTTTTGGTTTCTGTATTCACCGAAACCGCTTTCCAAATTTGACAGAGGCCTCCTAATCGGGCTTTCAATGCGGTGCTGAATTCGATGCTCTCCGAGCCATGCAGTTGCACCGCGTAAAGTTGTAATTGCCGGGCGATTTTCACAATAAAATCAATTTCTTGATTCTGAAATACGCCCACAAAATGAAGGGGAGCTGCTGTCACAAGTTCTTGTGCTTGACGTAAACTCACGCAACGTTTGGAATGTTCGACGAAGATTAATCCGCCGTAAAGTGCACCGTTTTCGTAAACGATTTTGACATCTTGCGCGCGCGTTAAACCGCATACTTTGTTTTCCCCGAAAATCACGGCGCGAACCGCATTATTTAAATCACGACTTCCCATTAAACTGCTGCCGATTAAAAATCCGTGCGCAACTTTTTGTAATTGACGAACTTGGCGGTGATTGTAAATGCCCGATTCGCTGATAATACGCACATCAGCAGGAATGCGATCAGCATATTTTTCCGTGAGTTTTACCACGCGATTTAAATCCACGCTTAAATCATGTAAATCACGATTATTCACACCGATAATTTTTGCACCGAGCGCAAGGGCGCGTTCAAATTCTTCTTCGTTGCTGGTTTCGGTCAGCACGCCCATGCCTAAGGAGTGGGCGAGATCGGCAAGCACGCGATAGGTTTCATCATTCACCACGGAAAGCATGAGCAAAATTGCATCGGCTTGATAGTAACGTGCGAGATAAACCTGATATTCGCTGATCATAAAATCTTTGCACAGCATCGGCTGGCTGACGATATTGCGCACCTGTGGCAAAAATTCAAAATTCCCTTGGAAGTATTTTTCGTCAGTCAAAACAGAAATGGCGGATGCGTAATGTTTATACACGTTGGCGATTTCTTCTAAGTTAAATTCCGAACGAATCAGCCCTTTAGAAGGGGAGGCTTTTTTACATTCTAAAATATAAACCGGCTTTGTATGAGAACCTTTTGCCAACGCATCATAAAAAGAGCGGTTGGATTTTGTGATGTTTTTTTGAAATGCCGAAAGCGGAAATGACGCTTCTTTGGCTTTTACCCACGCGGCTTTATCGAGTACGATTTTTTGCAACACGGTGGCGGAATCAATAGGTTTGGAGAAGTCTTGGGTGATCATTATGTTACCTTTCCGGTAGGGTGTGTGAAATGGTACATTTCACGCACGCGAATAACAAAATGGTGCGTGGATTTTACAAATCCACACACCCTACGAATTAATACTGCGTCAATTTCTGCAATGTTTCAAACGCCTTACCACTTGCCAAGGTTTCCAACACATTTTGCGTATTTTGTTTAAGATCTTGATGACCAAACAATTTAAGCAATAGCGCGGTATTGGCAGCAACAGCGTTAGCGTGTTCCGGTTTGCCTTTGCCTTGTAAAAGTGCGGTCAGCATTTGGGCATTTTCTTGCGGTTCGCCACCACGTAAGCTTTCAAGGGATTGCGTTTTCAAGCCGAAATCTTCCGGGGTTAAAATAAAGTAGTGGATTTTGCCATTTTTCACTTCTGCCACCTGCGTTTCACCATGTAACGCCACTTCGTCCAAACCGGAACCGTGCACCACAAAAGTATGTTCATGACCTAATGCCACGGCCGTTTCCGCATAGGTTTTAACTAATTCAGGGGCATACACGCCAAGCAGGCTGTAATTTGGGCGAGCCGGGTTGATGAGCGGGCCGAGAATATTGAAAATCGTGCGTGTTTTTAACGCCGCGCGAACCGGTGCCACATGGCGGAAACCGGAATGATATTGCTGTGCAAATAAGAAACAGACGCCAATTTCATTTAAGGCTTGACGTGCGGTTTCAGGAGAAATGTTGACGTTGACACCTAATGAGGTAAGCACATCACTCGCACCGGATTTACTGGAAACGCTGCGATTGCCGTGTTTTGCGACTTTCGCGCCCATCGCGGCAGCGGTAATACAACTTGCGGTAGAAATATTAATGGTGTTTTGACCGTCACCGCCTGTGCCCACAATATCCGCAAAAGGATAATCAGGGCGCGGGAAAGGTTTCGCATTTTTTAACGAAGCCTCAACTGCGCCGCTGATTTCATCAATGGTTGCGCCACGTACTTTTAAAGCGATGAGCATGGCAGCGATTTGTTCGTTATTCAATTCACCTTGCATAATGGCATTAAAAATGGCCGCACTTTCTGCTTTATCCAGTGCTTTTCCGTTATAAAGTTGTTCTAATAATTGGTCGTGCTGCATAAATTATTCCTTTTTCTTAAACATAAATATCATAATCCAAATCACGCGCTTCATCGCCGGTCATGCCACGGAAGCCCCAACAATGTGCCGGTTGTTCTTTAATGGTGATTTCCACATCATGAGCGCGAATGCCGAGTTTGTATTCAAGTTCGCTGAACAGCATTTTGATCAAGCGTTTTTTTGTCCCTTCCATACGGCCTGCCATTAAGTTGATTTCAATGACGGTGTAATCATCACTACGATCGAAAGGGTAGTAGAAATCGTCTTTTTCTAAACATAAAAAACGAATAGCGTGTTTGCCTTTTGGAATATCTAAGCCGAGATAAAGGCTGTTGTAAATGACTTCTGCCAGTTGTTCACGACGTGGAGCGAGTTTGGATTTGAGTCCGAATACGGTGATCATATTTTCTTCCTTGGTAGGGCGGACTAAAGTCCGCCGTTGTTATCAATTATTTTCGGCGGACTGAAGTCCGCCCTACATTAATCTATTCAACAACCACTCAATCGATTGTTGCAATAACTGCGATCCTTGCACGGTTAAAATGCTTTCCGGGTGGAATTGGAAGGCGCAGATCGGTAATTCACGGTGGCGGATTGCCATAATAATGCCGTTGTATTCTGCGTTCACGATAAATTCCGGCGGTAAGTCTTGCCCCATTAGGGAATGATAACGCGCCACCGGCATTGGGTTGGCAAGATCTTTAAACATAGCTTCGCCGTCGTGCGTAATGCGAGATACTTTGCCGTGTAACACTTCACCGGCATGAACTACTTTTCCACCAAAGGCTTGAATTAAGGCTTGGTGACCTAAGCAAATGCCGATAATCGGTACCTGATTTTTCAAGCGTTCGATTAACGGCAATAAAATCCCTGCTTCTGCCGGTGTACCGGGGCCGGGGGAGAGCGCAAGCACGGTATCAGGCGTGTTCAATGCGGTGCTCACGAGCTGATCCAAATCGCAGTCGTTGTGGTAAATTTTCACGTTGTGCCCCAACACACGGAATTGATCCACAAGATTGTAAGTAAAGGAATCAAAGTTATCTAAAAAAAGAATATTTGCCATAATTTGCCTTCCTTATTTTGCTTGTGTATTGATTTGACGAATGGCTTTTAATACCGCAGCGGCTTTATGGCGGGTTTCGTCCGCTTCCATTTGCGGATCGGAATCCAACACTTCACCACAACCCGCTTGCACATGGGCAATACCATTTTGCACAAAGGCAGAACGAATCACGATACAGGTATCAAAACGCCCGTCGGATGTGAGATAACCCACGGCGCCGCCGTAGCTATGGCGTTTTTGTTGCTCAAACTGATAAATTAACTGCATGGCTTTGATTTTCGGTGCGCCGGTAAGCGTCCCCATATTCATACAGGCTTGATAAGCGTGAAGGGCATCCAATTCAGGACGAAGTTTGCCAACCACGCGCGAAACCAAGTGCATAATGTGGGAATAGCGATCCACCTGCATTAATTCAGCGACTTTACGCGTACCGCTTTGGCATACGCGCGCGATGTCGTTACGCGCCAAATCCACCAACATCAAATGTTCCGCCTGTTCTTTGTGATCAAGACGAAGTTCAAGTTCTAAACGGGCGTCTAATTCCGCATCAATATTGCCATGAGCATTAAAACCACGCGGTCGTGAGCCGGCAATTGGGTAGATTTCTAATTGACGATTTTCAGGCGCATATTTGAGCGCGCTTTCAGGTGATGCGCCAAACAAAATAAATTCTTCATCATTCATATAGAACATATAAGGGCTTGGGTTATTTTGTTTAAGTTGCGCGTAACTTGCGAGCGCATTCGGGCAGGCAAGAGAGAAACGGCGAGAGGGTACAATTTGGAACACATCGCCAATATTAATATGATGTTTCAAGGCTTTTACAATGCCGGTAAATTCCGGATCGTCAAAATTGGTTTTCACTTCATCGCTAGCAGATTTAATGGAAAGCACATTGTCGATATTTTTTAAATTTTGTGCGATGGAAAGGGCGGTTTTCGCCACATTCACTTGTTCTTCTTGCGCAAAGCAAAAACTTTTTAGCGTGGCTTGTTGGCTTTGGTGATCAATCGTAATGAGATGTTCGGCAAGATAAAAACTGTAATCCGGGCAATGAATGCCATCGTCTTTTAATGCAATCCCGTTCATCGGAATAAAATTGGCGACCAAATCATAAGCAAACAAACCGCCTAAGAATACCGGCGTTTGACTGTGTTGATAAAGATTGGAAATCACGCGCAAACCGTCAAAAATTGTCGCAGATTGGAGTTTGCTGTCTTCGTCTAATTGATTATCCAGCGGCGCAAAATCCACAGAAAATTCATCGTCACAATTGACCGCTCTTTCACTGCCTTTTGATTGCGTAAGTGCGGTTAAAATCGGCTGGATTTCTTTTAAAACTTGTTTGCCGTTAGCGTTTAAGGCTTTAAATGTGACGTTGTGACCTAAACAGCTAATTTTTACTGCGGCGTTAATTAAGATCAGACTTTGTAAACTGTTTTTGCTGCCGATTTCAGCGGAGTCGAGGAGGAGCGTATTCGGATGATTGCAAAGGGTATTAAAGATTGCGGTGGTATCTGCATGGTAAGGAACCGGTTGCGTGGTCACCGCAATAAAAGCATGATGTGACATAATGAAATCCTTTTTTGAAATTTTGTACTATTAGACTAGTACAAAAGAAATAAGTCAAGCGGATTTTCAAAATTTAAAAATAAAGCCATCATAAGGATGGCTTTACAATGAAGAGATTAAAGTGAACGAATAATATCGTTGATTTCCACTTTAGCGAGATGAATGGCCTTCTCAATTGCTTCGGCACCGAAGCCAATACCTTGCGCATAGACAAATTGCACGTCCGTAATGCCCACAAAGCCTAAAATCGCTTTCATATATTGAGTAACGGTATTTTTTTCATCATATAAGCCTCCGAATGTACATAACACTATGGCCTTTTTGCCTTTTAATAAACCTTGAGGACCGTTTTCAGTATATTGAAAGGTTACACGCGGGCGTGCGATAAAATCGAAATAAGCTTTTAATTGTGTCGGGATATTTAAGTTGTACATCGGTGCACCGATTACAACGACATCTGCCGTTTTTAATTCGGTAACGAGTTTGTCAGAAAGCGCAAGAAGTTGTTTTTCTTCATCGGTTTTTGGTTCACCGCGTACGGCTGTTGCCGCAGTTGCATCAAATTGCGGTAATTGGTTTTGCGCTAAATCACGTACTACGATGTTATTGCCTTGTAATTTTTCGATAGCATAATCGGCTAATTTGTTGCTTTGAGAATTGTCCGCAAGAATGCTGGATTTTAAGACTAGTACGTTGCTCATTTTGTTTCCTTTGAAATAATGGGGAGTAAAAAAGTGCGCTCATTCTAGCGATTATTTTTCAGAGATAAAGTTTTATTTACGAAAAGTATTTTTTCATTTTCGGAAAATATGCGCGCACGATTTAACAAGCCACACATTAAATGATAAAATCC
This sequence comes from Rodentibacter sp., assembly GCF_057314195.1. Lineage (NCBI taxonomy): Bacteria > Pseudomonadati > Pseudomonadota > Gammaproteobacteria > Pasteurellales > Pasteurellaceae > Rodentibacter > Rodentibacter sp. The sequence continues at coordinate 21,784 of NZ_DBHLAM010000021.1, forward strand.
GCGACCGCACTTTTATCCCGAGTTTTGCCGTTCAATAGTAGGAGCGAAGCGGATTCGGCGAAAAAGTACGGTTAGTTTTGTAAAATTTTTAAACGAACACGTCACCTTTCGTATGGGTGACCACTGTATTAAGGAAAAAACAATGCCAATTATTACTTTACCTGACGGTTCCCAACGTCAATTCGATCGTCCTGTTTCTGTGCTTGAAGTGGCGCAAGATATCGGAGCAGGCCTTGCCAAAGCAACCATTGCAGGTCGCGTAAACGGTGAACGCCGTGATGCGTGTGACATTATTGAGCAAGATGCAACTTTAGAAATTATTACTGCAAAAGATGAAGACGGTTTAGAAATTATCCGCCACTCTTGCGCACACTTGCTTGGTCATGCAATCAAACAATTATTCCCGGATGTGAAAATGGCAATCGGTCCAACGATTGAAAACGGCTTCTACTATGACGTGGATTTAGACCGTTCTTTAACCCAAGAAGATTTAGATGCAATTGAAAAACGCATGTTGGAATTGGCGAAAACTAATTATGACGTGGTAAAGAAACGCGTCAGTTGGCAAGTAGCGCGCGATACCTTTGAAAAACGCGGTGAACCGTACAAAATGGCGATTTTAGATGAAAACATCGAACGCACTGCAACGCCGGCGCTATATCATCACCAAGAATATATCGATATGTGCCGCGGCCCGCACGTACCTAATATGCGTTTTTGCCACCACTTTAAACTAATGAAAATTGCAGGTGCGTACTGGCGTGGTGACAGTAAAAATAAAATGTTACAACGTATCTGAATTGGAAACCTTCGTACGTACTAAATTAAAAGAATACGATTATCAAGAAGTAAAAGGTCCGTTTATGATGGATCGCGTGTTGTGGGAAAAAACCGGGCACTGGCAAAACTACGGTGATTTAATGTTCACCACCCAATCGGAAAACCGTGAATATGCGATTAAACCAATGAACTGTCCGGGACACGTTCAAATCTTCAATCAAGGTTTGAAATCTTACCGTGATTTACCGATCCGTATGGCGGAATTTGGTTCCTGCCATCGTAATGAGCCATCAGGTTCTTTGCACGGTTTAATGCGTGTGCGCGGTTTTACCCAAGATGATGCCCACATTTTCTGTACTGAAGACCAAATTGAAAGCGAAGTAACCAGCTGTATTAAAATGGTTTACGACATTTATAGTACTTTTGGCTTTACCGATATTTACGTGAAACTTTCAACCCGTCCGGAAAAACGTATTGGCGCGGATGAAATGTGGGATCGTGCGGAAACCGGATTGGCCAACGCGCTAAAACACAATGGTCTTGAATATGAAATTCAAGAGGGCGAAGGTGCCTTCTATGGCCCGAAAATTGAGTTTGCATTGCGTGATTGCTTAGGTCGTGAATGGCAATGCGGTACGGTACAATTAGACTTTGCCTTGCCGGGGCGTTTAGACGCAACCTATGTTGCGGAAGACAACAACCGCAAAACACCGGTGATGATCCACCGTGCAATTTTAGGTTCAATTGAACGCTTCATCGGTATCATTACCGAAGAATACGCCGGTTTTTTCCCAGCCTGGTTAGCCCCGACTCAAGCAATAGTGATGAATATTACCGATAGCCAAGCAGACTATGTGCAAAAAGTGGTGAAAACCCTTTCTCATGCCGGTTTACGCGTAAAATCGGATATTCGTAACGAAAAAGTGGGTTTCAAAATCCGTGAACACACCTTACGTCGCGTGCCCTATATGTTAGTTTGTGGTGATAAAGAAGTGGCGGAAGGCAAAATTGCCGTTCGTACTCGTAAAGGTACGGATTTAGGTACATTTACGGTAGAAGAATTTGCGGAAATCTTGAAAAATCAAGTTCGCAACCGTGAACTGAAATTGTTAAACGAAGAGTAAAATTCTTCTTTCACTAGTGGTTTTAGCACCGCATTGACGCATTGAAAAGGCTGGCTTTGCCAGCCTTTTTTCTTAATTAAAAAAAAGTGACGGTTTCTTAAGAATTACTTAAGATTTATATTGTTTAATTCATCTCAACAAAGCGATGGTGCTTTGATAAACCAACCTATTAACTTTTATTTAGAGGAAAATTTATGAAAAAATTAACATTAGCGGCAATCTTGGCAATCACAACTTCAAGTGCATTTGCAGGTTTTAACGATAACACCGGTACTCAAGGCGGCTTCCAACAACCGGTCTCAGAAGTTATCAGCGTGAAACAAGCCTTATCCGCAAAAGATAATTCAATGGTAACTTTAGTAGGAAATATCACTAAGCAAATTGATGATGACGAATATCTTTTCACCGATGGTTCTGAGCAAATTAAAGTAGAAATCAAAAAACGCGTATGGAACGGCTTAAACGTTGGGCCGCAAGATAAAATCCGTATCAGTGGAAAATTAGATAACGAAGCCTTTGAGAAAGCAGAAGTTGAAGTGTATCGCTTAGAAAAAGCGAACTAAGATGAAAAATGGTGAGTATAATGCTCACCATTTTGTTTTTGGATTAACGAGTAAAGTGCGATCGATATTATGCGAATTTTATTAATTGAAGATGATGCCCTAATCGGTAACGGGTTACAAATTGGATTAAGTCAATCCGGTTTTGTTGTCGATTGGTTTACCGACGGGAAAACCGGTGCGCAAGCACTTGATTCGGCGCCTTATGACGCGGTGGTATTGGATCTGACTTTGCCTAAAATGGACGGATTAGAGGTATTACAACAATGGCGGGCCAATAATCAGACTGTGCCTGTGCTTATTTTAACGGCTCGAGATGCCTTAGATGAACGAGTAAAAGGCTTGCAGAAAGGCGCGGACGATTATCTTTGCAAGCCTTTTGCATTAGCCGAAGTCGCAGCGCGTCTGCAGGCTTTAATTCGTCGTAGTTGTGGACATAGTGCGGCGCGATTAAACCACTTGAATGTGGTTCTGGATCAAAATCAGCACCGCATTGAACTGAACGGCAAAGCGCTTTCTTTAACCGCCAGAGAATATAAATTGCTCGAGTTATTTATGCTAAACAAAGATCGCGTACTTTCGCGTTCCGTGATTGAAGAAAAATTATCTACTTGGGATGAAGATATTAGTAGTGCCGCCTTGGATGTACATATTTATAATCTTCGTCAAAAATTGGGTAAACGATTTATCCGTACCGTTCACGGTGTGGGTTATACGTTGGGACAGGAAAATGGCGAAGAAAAGTCTTAATTTTCGTTTGATACTAATTTTATCTGCGACTTCGTGTTTAATTTGGCTTATCGCAACAGGCGTCGCTTGGCTACAAACGAAGAAAGAAGTCAATGATGTATTTGATGCGCAACAAATCCTTTTTGCCGAACGTTTGGCAAGTTCTGATTTGGAACATTTGTTATTAAACCGGTCAACGGATTCCCATTACGGTGGTTTTAAGCCTTATAAAAGGCATTATGATGACGATGCGCTGGCTTTTGCGGTTTTTACCAAGGAAGGAAAACGCGTATTAAGTGACGGCGATAACGGCGACAGATTTATTTTTGAAGCGAAAATCGGCTTCAGTCAAAATCAAATTGAAGGCGATGACGATGATTGGCGATTATTTTGGCAACCCGTCGGAAGCGGCAATTTAATTGTCGTCGTGGGGCAAGAGTTGGAATATCGTGAAGAATTGGTCAATCAAATGATTTTCGGCCAAATGTGGATTTGGTTTACCGGTTTGCCACTTTTGTTAGGAATTTTGGCATGGTTTATTCGAAGAGAACTGATGCCGTTAAAACACCTAAGTCGAGAACTTCAACAACGACGGCCGGACGATGTTTCGTTGCTTAAAACGACACGAATTCCGACGGAAATTTTACCTTTAGTTCAAAATTTAAATCAATTTTTAGGGCGTACATCGGCAATGTTGCAAAGAGAACGACGCTTTATTTCCGATGCAGCGCACGAATTGCGCAGTCCGCTTGCGGCATTACGCATTCAAACGGAAGTGGCGCAACTTGCCGGTGATGATGAAAAAATACGCGCTCAGGCATTGCTCAATTTAACTCAAGGCATAGATCGCGCTACCCAATTAATCGAACAGCTTTTAATGTTGTCCCGCTTGGACAATTTACAGGAATTGGAAGGTGTTGCGCCGATAAATTGGCAAGCAACGATTTCTTCTTTAATTGGCGAGCTTTATTTCAATGCGCAAAAATACGACATTGAGTTAATTTTTGAAGAAAAAGGCATCCCGCCTCCTCTTAAGGGGCAGCCGCTTTTGATTTATCAAATGTTAAGAAATCTTATTGATAATGCGATTAAATATGCGAAATCCGGCGCTTATGTGAAAATAATCTTAACGAAAGATCATATCGTGATAGAAGATAACGGTGGCGGTGTATCGGAAACCGATTTAATGCAATTGGGACAACGTTTTTATCGACCCGCGGGACAAAATGAAAAGGGAAGCGGGCTGGGATTATCGATCGTTTTTCGCATTGCCGAATTACATCGTTTTAAGGTTCACTTGGAAAATGTTACGGCTAGCGGCAAGGTGATTGGTTTTAAAGTTGTCATTTCGTTAAATTCCTTCGACGCGAAATAATCAGCACTTTATTTGCCTATTCGTTCGTTATTTTGCGTGCGTTCAATGCGGTGCTCTCGGAGGAGTTAAACGTTTTTCCGTAATTGAGTGAGCGCACTAAGTTGAAAGATAAAAATAAATCCGTACAATAGCGAACCTTTTTTAGGAACGGTCGTAATCTGAATGATTGGAGTGGAAATAATGAATGCGAGCTTTCGCGCCTATGTTGATCAACTAAGAGATGTGCATAAAGATAGCAGAGTTTATAAATTTAGTTATCAAGGACGGGATTTTTGGTTGAAACAGCCGGAAAAACTGTCCGGCATTTGGTTGCTGTTAAAACCGAATCCGAAACAATCGTTTATTAATGAATTGCACGTGTTGCTTGATTTAGCGCGACAACAAGCGCCAGTGCCCAATGTGGTTTATTACGGCGATGATTTTTTTGTACTGGAGGATGCGGGTTTTAGCATTTCTCATTGGATGGACGATCCGGCACTTTCGCAGGCACAAAAATTTCGTATTTTGTCCGATGCAGCTCAAGCGCTGATCGACTTACATCAGCGGGGGCTTGTTCACGGACGTCCGGCAGTACGTGATATTACGTGGAATAACGGCAAAATTACGTTTTTAGATTTTGAATCTCGTTCGAACAGTCAAAATAACGATTGGTTGATAACGCGCGATATATTATTTTTTTTCAATAGTTTGTGCCGTGAAGATTCCATTTCTGACCGCCTGATAACGGAAATTGTCACTTATTATCAAGCCCATTGTAATGGGAGAAATTGGGCGATAATGATCAATTATTTAGCTCGTTTTCGTTGGCTCTATTATTTATTTTTTCCTTTCAAACCCTTCGCAAAAAAAGATTTAATTGCAATTTATCGTTTGTTTGAACTTATTCATTAAAAGGAAGCACCATGAAAAAAATCTTTTCTGTTTTAGTATTGTCGGCTTTTTTAGTCGCTTGTTCGTTTGGTGGTGGCATTGGCGTCGGGGGCGGTAGTAACGGCGTGGGCGTCGGTTTAGGTATCGGTACGGGGATGGGTTTTTAAGCAAAAAACCGCACGTCGTATGTTAACCGTTTAACAATACAAAATTTTAAGGTTTTACAAAAGTTTGAAGATTTCGTAAAAATCGCTTGATCTTTTGATTTCGCTCATTATAATACGCCGCATATTTCGGACGCGGGGTGGAGCAGCTTGGTAGCTCGTCGGGCTCATAACCCG
>NZ_DBHLAM010000021.1:27572-65876 GCF_057314195.1 Rodentibacter sp.
TTCAAATCCGGCCCCCGCAACCAATAACAAGTTCAGTAAAAAGAACCCCAAATTGGGGTTTTTTTATACGAGAAATTTAGAAACTGGGCTTAGGTTCTATGAACCTAACCCTTTTTTTACGCCTGAAATTTAGCGCAGAACAGAAGACTTAGCTTCTTTAATTTTTAATTATAGAAGAAGTAAAGAACAACGAAGTTGCAAATTAGCACCGCATTGAACCGTATTAAATATCTTCTGTTTGTGCTACCTCCGTAGTGGAGAGAAACGAATCATCGATAACAGGAGCAAAAATTGGCTACATTAGAACAAAATTTACACGAAATGTTACAAGGCGCAATAGAAGACATGGGATGCGAACTTTGGGGCGTTGAATGTCAGCGTACAGGTCGTTTCATGACCGTGCGTATTTTTATCGACAAAAAAGGGGGCGTCAGCGTAGATGATTGTGCCGATGTTAGTCGTCAAATCAGTGCGATCTTGGATGTCGAGGATCCGATAGCGGATAAATATAACTTGGAAGTGTCTTCGCCGGGATTAGATCGTCCGTTGTTCAGTTTGGCTCAATACGGGCGTTACCTCGGGCAAGATATTGCGATTCATCTGCGTATTCCCGTGATGGAGCGACGCAAGTGGCAAGGTAAATTGGAACGCCTTGAAAACGATATGCTGATCTTGAACGTTGATGGTCAAGAACAGACGTTTGCTTTTGGTAACATTCAAAAAGCGAATATAGTGGCAAAATTTTAAAAAGGAGAAAAAGAAAAATGAGTAAAGAAATTTTATTGGCGGCGGAAGCGGTATCTAACGAGAAGTTATTACCGCGTGAGAAAATTTTTGAAGCATTAGAGAGTGCGATTGCGCTTTCTACTAAGAAAAAATACGAATACGAAACCGATATTCGTGTTTCAATTAATCCGAAAACCGGTGAATTCGACACTTTCCGCCGTTGGTTAGTGGTGGACGAAGTAAAAGTGCCGACCAAAGAAATAACTTTGGAAGCAGCACAATTTGAAGATCCGGCTATTCAACTCGGTGATTATGTGGAAGATCAAATCGAATCTATCGCTTTCGACCGCATCGCAATGCAAACAGCACGTCAAGTGATCAGCACTAAAATTCGTGAAGCGGAACGTGCTAAAGTCGTCGAACAATTCCTTTCCGAAGAAGGCAAAATTGTTACCGGCACGGTGAAAAAAGTAAACCGCGACAGCATTATTTTAGACTTAGGTAACAAGGCCGAAGCAGTGATTATGCGCGAGGATATGTTGCCGCGTGAAAATTTTCGGCCGGGCGATCGCGTTCGTGGCGTGCTTTATAAGGTTAATCCGGAAAGCAAAACCTTTCAATTATTTGTCACCCGTGCAAAACCTGAAATGTTGATTGAATTGTTCCGCATCGAAGTACCGGAAATTGGTGAGGAAATGATTGAAATCCGCGGTGCTGCACGTGATCCGGGAGCTCGTGCAAAAATCGCGGTAAAATCAAACGACAAGCGTATCGATCCGGTAGGCGCTTGCGTCGGTATGCGTGGCGCACGTGTTCAAGCGATCACCAATGAATTGGGCGGCGAACGTATTGATATCGTGCTTTGGGACGATAATCCGGCGCAATTCGTGATTAATGCAATGGCGCCGGCTGATGTTTCTTCCATCATCGTGGATGAAGATAATCATTCTATGGATATCGCGGTTGAAGCCGACAATTTGGCGCAAGCCATCGGCCGTAACGGTCAAAACGTGCGTTTAGCCACTCAATTGACCGGTTGGACATTAAACGTGATGACCACCGATGATTTAACGGCAAAACATCAAGCTGAAGACAGAAAAGTGATTGATCTTTTTATGGATAGCTTAGAGCTTGACGAAGAGTTCGCTCAAATTCTGGTGGACGAGGGGTTCACTAATTTAGAAGAAATTGCTTACGTGCCAGTGAGCGAATTAACTGCAATTGACGGTTTAGAAGACGAAGATTTGGTTGAAGAACTGCAAACTCGCGCAAAAAATGCAATTACTGCAGCGGCAGTAGCGGAAGAAGAAGTTTTGAAAAAAGCCAATATTGAAGATGCCTTATTAAATCTTGCCGGGATGAATCGTCATATTGCTTTCAAATTGGCGGAAAAACAAATTACTACCCTTGAAGAACTCGCCGAGCAGGGGGTTGATGATTTAACGGATATTGAAGAATTAAGTGCTGAACAAGCGGCCGATTTAATTATGGCGGCGCGTAATATCTGTTGGTTCGGCGAAGAGTAAGGAGAGTTTAGAATGACTGATGAAGTAAAAAAAACGGATACAGAAGCACCAAAGAAATTAAGTATTCAACGCAGAACTAAGACCACGGTAAGTGCAACGACCACAAGTGGTAAAAGCAAAGCGGTGCAAGTGGAAGTACGTAAAAAACGTACGGTTCAGACCGATGCAGCAAAAAAAGAGGAAGAAGCAGCAAAATTAAAAGCGCAACAAGATGCGGATGCTAAAAAAGCGGAGGCAGAAGAAAAAGCCCGCATTCAAGCGGAAAAAGTCAAAAAAGAGAAAAAAGCGACGGCAGAAAAAACTAAAGCGCAAGCCAAATCTGTAAAAGTCGCTAATAGTACGGTCGAATCTAAAGCGAAATCTGTTGATCCGGAAAAAGAAAAACGTAAAGCAGAAGAAGCCGAACTTCGTCGTAAAGCGGAAGAATTAGCTCGCCAAAAAGCCGAGGAACAAGCTCGCCGTGCTGCAGAAGAAGCTAAACGCTATGCGGATTCCGATAACTCCGACGATGATTCTTCTTCCGAAGATTATGCCGATTACAATCTAAGCTCAAGATATGCTCTCGAAGCCGAAGATGAAGAGGAGCGTCGTAATGAAAATCGCGGTAGAGGCAAAAATAGAGTAGCGAAAGCGAAAAAAGGCGGACGCGATGATGACAATAGTAAAAATAACCGAAATGAACGGGAATCCAATCGTAGAAATCCAAAAGACGGTAAATTAGGTAAAGGTAAAAACGGTAAGAAAGGCGCTGCTTTGCAACAAGCCTTCACCAAACCGGTTCAAGCAGTGAAAGCGGATGTAATTATCGGCGAAACGATCACTGTTGCCGAGCTTGCCAATAAAATGGCAATCAAGGCTACTGAAATTATTAAAACGATGATGAAAATGGGCGAAATGGTGACCATTAACCAAGTGCTTGACCAAGAAACCGCACAATTAGTGGCGGAAGAACTAGGGCACAAAGTCATTCTTCGTAACGAAAACGAACTTGAAGAAGCTGTATTGGGTGATCGTGACGTGAACGCGGAAAAAGTGACCCGAGCGCCGGTTGTCACTATTATGGGCCACGTTGACCACGGTAAAACATCGCTGCTTGATTATATTCGTAAAGCTAAAGTGGCGGCGGGCGAAGCGGGTGGGATCACTCAGCACATCGGTGCGTATCACGTTGAAATGGATGACGGCAAAATGATCACCTTCTTAGATACACCGGGACACGCGGCCTTTACTTCTATGCGTGCGCGTGGTGCGAAAGCAACTGATATTGTGGTTCTCGTAGTAGCTGCGGATGACGGCGTGATGCCACAAACCATTGAGGCGATTCAACATGCTAAAGCGGCCGGTGCACCGCTAGTGGTTGCAGTAAATAAAATTGATAAGCCTGAAGCCAATCCTGAACGGGTAGAACAAGAATTGTTACAATACGAAGTCATTTCTGAAAAATTCGGTGGTGAAGTGCAATTTGTACCGGTTTCCGCTAAGAAGGGAACAGGGATTGATGAATTGTTAGATGCGATTTTACTTCAATCGGAAGTTTTGGAATTAACTGCCGTAAAAGATGGTATGGCGAGCGGTGTAGTGATCGAGTCTTATCTTGACAAAGGTCGCGGTCCGGTTGCAACTATTTTGGTTCAATCCGGTACTTTGCACAAAGGAGATATTGTCCTTTGCGGTTTTGAATACGGTCGCGTACGTGCAATGCGTGATGAAAATGGTAAAGAAATCAACGAAGCCGGCCCGTCTATTCCGGTGGAAGTGCTTGGACTTTCTGGTGTGCCGGCGGCAGGGGATGAAGCCACCGTGGTGCGTGATGAGAAAAAAGCACGTGAAGTGGCGTTATACCGTCAAGGCAAATTCCGTGAAGTGAAGTTAGCGCGTCAGCAAAAAGCTAAATTAGAAAATATGTTCAGCAATATGGCGGAAGGCGATGTGGCGGAATTAAACGTTATCGTAAAAGCGGACGTACAAGGTTCCGTAGAAGCCATCGTTCAATCTTTAAACGAACTTTCAACAGATGAAGTGAAAGTGAAAGTGGTGGGCTCCGGCGTGGGCGGTATCACCGAAACCGACGCAACTTTAGCAGCTGCGTCTAATGCGATTGTTATCGGTTTTAACGTACGTGCCGATGCATCAGCACGTCGCCTGATTGAAGCAGAAAACATCGATTTACGTTATTATTCCATCATTTATGAATTGTTAAACGAAATCAAAGCGGCAATGAGCGGTATGCTAGAGCCGGAATTCAAACAAGAAATTATTGGCCTTGCTGAAGTGCGTGATGTGTTCCGTCATCCGAAATTCGGTGCGATCGCCGGTTGTATGGTGACTGAAGGTATCGTAAAACGTAACAATCCAATCCGCGTATTACGCGACAACGTAGTTATTTTTGAGGGTGAATTGGAATCGCTCCGCCGTTTTAAAGACGATGTTGCCGAAGTGCGTAGTAATATGGAATGCGGTATCGGTGTGAAAAACTACAACGACGTGAAAGTCGGTGACCAGATTGAAGTGTTCGAAGTCGTTGAGGTTAAACGTTCGATCTAGTTTTAAACGATGATTAATGATTCGGTCTTTACGGGAGTGAAGACCGATTTTGTATTATTAAGTCAGGATTTCACCATCGGTGAAACCGGATATTAAAATAAAAATAGAGAAATTCAATGGCTCGAGAATTTAAACGTAGCGACCGTGTCGCGCAAGAAATCCAAAAAGAAATTGCGGTAATTTTACAACGCGAAGTCAAAGACCCACGCATTGGCATGGTGACGGTGTCCGATGTAGAAGTGTCCAGTGATTTGGCGTATGCCAAAGTTTTCGTCACATTCTTATTTGATCACGATGAACAGGCGATTACACAAGGCATGAAAGGTTTGGAAAAAGCAGCCCCCTATATTCGCACATTGCTTGGCAAAACGATGCGTTTGCGCATCGTACCGGAGATTCGGTTTATTTATGACGAATCGTTGGTTGAAGGAATGCGTATGTCAAACCTTGTTTCTAACGTCATTCGTGAAGACGAAGCGAAGCATAAAGAGGATTAATCGTGTCTAGACCACGTAAAAAAGGCCGTGACATTGATGGTGTATTTTTGCTGGATAAACCGCAAGGTATGTCGTCTAACGACATTATGCAGAAAGTAAAGCGTCTGTTCCAAGCAAATAAAGCGGGCCATACAGGCGCGTTGGATCCATTAGCGACCGGAATGTTACCGATTTGCTTAGGCGAAGCGACTAAATTTTCGCAGTTCTTATTAGATGCGGATAAACGTTACGTTGTGACGGCTAAATTAGGTGAGCGAACCGATACGTCCGATGCAGAAGGGCAGATTGTAGAAACTCGTGCGGTAAATGTAGGTACCGCTGAAATTTTGAGCGCACTTGAGGCGTTTCGCGGTAGTATTTTGCAAGTGCCGACCATGTTTTCCGCCCTCAAACATAATGGCAGACCATTATATGAATACGCGCGTCAAGGCATTACCGTGGCCCGTGAAGCACGCCCCATTACGATTTTTGAACTAAACTTCATTGAATATGAAGCGCCTTATTTAACGCTTGAAGTACATTGTTCAAAAGGTACTTATATTCGTACCTTAGTCGATAATTTAGGTGAAGCCCTTCAATGCGGTGCTCATGTAACCATGCTACGCAGAATCGCTGTGGCGAATTATCCGACGGAAAAAATGATGACTTGGGATGAGTTGCAAAAGTTAGCAGAACGGCAGGATCTATCATTGTTGGATGCGCATTTATTGCCGACGGATAGTGCAGTCGCCAAACTGCCGGCCTTACATTTGACTGCGGAGCAGAGCAGAGCTATCGGCTTCGGTCAGCGCCTGAAATTTACCAACCGGCAACAATTACAAGGCCAAGTACGCTTGTTTTCTGCTGAGAATTTATTTTTGGGAATTGCACAAATCGGGCAGGATTGTGTGATTAGACCGGTAAGACTAGTAAATTATTTATAAAAAACTTTTATTAATTAGTGCGTTTTTTGAAATTCCTCTAAAGACGAAATGAGATAAAAGGATTTGATCTCATTTTAGAAAGTTTTAGAAAAGCAAGGGAAAAGAATAAGAACTTACAACTTTATATTGTTGGAAAAGGTGAAAAAATTGTAGAAGACGGCATTATAGATGTCGGTTTTTCTAAAGATCCGATTAGTTGGTATAATTCTGTCGATTATGTCATTAATGCGAATAGACAAAGCTATTTTGATCTATCTATTATAGAAGCGCTTTCAACCGGTGTACCGATTATTATGGCAAATAATTTTGGACATAGCTATTTTAATAATAAATCTCCTTTAATTTTTACGTTTAATATAAATAATCAAGATGAATTAACAGAAATTTTAGCGAATAAGCTAAGTAAAAGAGATTATTCTAGGCTAGAAAATAGATTACTTTATGAAAAAGAATTATCGGATATTCGTTATTACGATAGATTTATCGATTTTATTAAATCGATTATAAAATAAACTATCAGATAAAACTTGGGGAAATAACGGATTTCTTTTAGATATTTCTCTTTTCATAATTTATTTGCCTTTCTAATGAAATTCCAGTAGTCTTTCCTGTAATTTATTCATTACAAGTATTGTAAATAAAAAATTACAGGTGAATTATGGAAGCCCTTAAAGATTTACGTGCCAATATTGACGCACTTGACCACGAACTTATCCAACTTTTTGCCAAACGCCTTGAGTTGGTTTCGCAGATTGGCAAAATTAAACATCAACATGGCTTGCCGATTTATGCGCCGCAGCGCGAAATTGATATGCTTAAAGCGCGCCGCGAAGAGGCGGAAAAAGCCGGTATTTCACCCGATTTAATCGAAGACGTGTTGCGCCGTTTTATGCGCGAATCCTACAGCAATGAAAACCAATTTGGTTTTAAAACCGTCAATCCGGATATTCAGAAAATCGTTATCATAGGCGGTAATGGAAAACTCGGCAGCTTATTCGCCCGTTATTTACGCGCTTCCGGTTATCCTGTCACAATATTAGATCGCAATGATTGGGAACACGCAAAAGAGATTTTAGCAGGCGCCAATGCGGTGCTGATTTCGGTGCCCATTAATCAAACTCTTGCCACTATTGAACGATTAAAACCGTATCTCAGTGAAAATATGTTACTGGCAGATTTCACTTCCGTAAAACGCGAACCCCTTGCCAAAATGTTGGCAGTGCATACTGGCGCGGTGGTAGGCTTGCATCCGATGTTCGGGCCGGATATCACTAGCATGGCGAAACAAGTGGTGGTACGTTGCGATGGGCGTTTTGCCGAACGTTACGAATGGCTGCTTGAGCAAATCCAAATTTGGGGCGCGAAAATTTATCAAACAGATGCCGCCGAACACGATCATAATATGACTTACGTGCAAGCGTTGCGCCACTTCGCCACCTTCGCTAATGGCCTGCATCTTTCCAAACAGCCGGTAAATTTAGCAAATTTGCTCGCGCTTTCTTCTCCAATTTATCGTTTAGAATTGGCTATGATTGGCCGCCTATTTGCACAAGATGCCGAACTTTACGCTGACATTATCATGGATAAAGCGGAAAACCTTGATGTGATCGAAAGTTTGAAAGAGACTTATGAAGAGGCTTTAGAATTTTTTGAAAATGGCGATCGGCAAGGCTTTATTGATGCTTTCTGCCAAGTCCGTGAATGGTTCGGCGATTACTCTGAGCAATTCTTAAAAGAAAGCCGCCAGTTATTGCAACAGGCGAATGATTTGAAACAAGTTTAGTTTTTTATATTGCGGCGACGTAAACAGATTTGCCGGCATCGTCAAAAGCTTCATTTCATCGGGCTTATAAAAACAAAAACGCGAAGCCCCTATTTTAGGGGCTTCAATGCGGTGCTATTTTGAATGTTGAACGTTAAACAAGTTACTACCGGCGAAATCTTTTTTACTTCACAATTTCATAACAAGGCTCATAAGCCTTTCCGGTCGGCAATTTCATTCGATGTTGCTGAATAAAATCTTCCAGTAGTTTATCCACTTTTTCCATTAAAGTGCGGTCGCCGTGCAGCTTAAATTTGCCGAAATGGGTGATATCGTCTTGTGTTTGCGGCTTAATGTTGCCCGCCACAATACCAGAAAAAGCCTGGCGTAGGTTGGCGGTTAAATCCATTTTTGATTGGTTAAAATGCAAGGCTAAATTCGCCATATTTTCATGAGTCGGCTCGAAAGGTTGTTGCAAACGCGGATCGATTTTAAGCGACCAATTGAAACAATAGGAATCATTGGTTTGACGGCGTTGCGTTGTCACATTTTCCATCGCTTTTCTCATATGACGGGCGACACTTGTGGCATCATCAATTATGATCGTATACAGTTTTTGCACGTCTTTACCCAATACATCGCCGATAAAGCGATCAATTGTCGCGAAATAATTCGCACTTTCTTGCGGGCCGGTCAAAATCAGTGGTAAATGTTGCGCTTTGTTTTCCGGATTAAGTTTTACCCCCAGTATGTATAATAATTCTTCAAATGTACCCGGGCCGCCGGGGAAAATTAAAATACCGTGTCCCATGCGCACAAAGGCTTCCAAGCGTTTTTCGATATCCGGCATAATAATTAACTCGTTGACAATCGGGTTTGGCGGTTCGGAAGCGATAATCGACGGTTCGGTAATGCCGATAAAACGGCTGTGTTGATAGCGTTGGTTGGCATGTCCGATTGCCGCGCCTTTCATCGGCGCTTCCATCACACCCGTACCGCAACCGGTGATAATGTTCATTTCGCGCAAACCCAATTCCAGTCCAACTTGGCGGCAATATTGATATTCCACTTCACTAATTGAATGGCCGCCCCAACACACAACAAGATTTGGATGTTCGCCCACAATCAAGGCTTTCGCATTACGCAAAATAGAAAATACTTGGTTGGTGATTTGTTTGCTGTCTTGCAACTTTTCATGTTGATGTAGCGCGTTGACGAACAAAATATCGCGCAATACGGCGAATAAATGATATTGAATATTCAGCATCATTTTATCGTCCACAAAAGCGCTTTCCGGCGGATTATGCAGTTCCAAACTCACGCCGCGTTCACGGGCGATCAGATGAATATCGAAATCGGCATATTGCTGTAACAGCGCGCGACTGTCATCGGTTACCGCACCGGAATTCAGCACGGCGAGCGAGCAGTTGCGATAGAGTTGATATAAATCTGATTGTGCGGTTTTAGTTAGCTGTTCCACTTCAAGATGGGAAAGCTGATCCATGCTGCCTTTCGGATTAATAAAATGAATGTTCGACATAACGATCTCTATTGTCTGGCTAAACGTAAATTTTGCGGAATGGTTTCAAAATTTGAGCGGAATGGGTTAATGTCCAAACCGCCGCGACGCGTGTAACGCGCATAAACTGTGAGTTTTTGCGGTTTGGCATAACGCATTAAATCACAGAAAATACGTTCCGCACATTGTTCGTGAAATTCGTTATGTTGGCGGAATGATACGATATAACGTAATAATTTCTCGCGATCAATTTTGTTGCCGACGTAGTGAATTTGCAGCGTTCCCCAATCCGGTTGATGAGTAATCAGGCAGTTAGATTTTAGCAAATGGCTGACTAAATATTCTTCTACGATCTCATCAGACACGCAATCTTCTAGCCACTCAGCGTTAAATTCATAATCGCGAATTTCGATATTTTGCTCGTCGATGCATTCGCCGTGTAGCGATTTAATGATTTGGCCGTTATAAAATGCCAGCGGATTTAACCGCACTTTGACTTCGCCTTGCGCGCAATCACTTAAATCCCGTTGCATGGTATGCGCGACTTGCTCAAAATCGGCGAATTTACTTTGATTGAAGCTATTTAAATAGAGTTTAAAACTTTTTGATTCGATTAAATTTCGGCTTCGATAATCCAAATAAATATCGGCGATGGCCACTTGTGGCAAGCCTTTTTTGTTTAGCCAGGAAATTTCGTAAGCCGTCCAAATATCCGCGCCGGTTGTAAACGGTTGTGCATCGGTAATGCCCAAAGCGTCGCGATTTAACGCACGCGGTACGGGCTGTAATAAGGTGCGATCATAGTTGGCGGCGTATTCGGTTTTTTGTCCGAGTTTAAGGGAGGTTAAACAGTTGTCTTGGTTGTTCATTTTGTTTCCATTGTCGTTTATTTCTATTGTAGGGTGGCGTACGCCATCTTTACTTCATACCGTTTCAATGCGGTGCTATTTTGAAAGGTCATTTTACAAAAAATTCCACGAAAGATTGGATACCAAACGGCAAGCGTCGCATTTGAAGTGAAGCACATCAAAAAGCGCTTGGTCAAGTGTCCAAACAGCACCGCATTGAGGGCAGCAACGGCGCCGTTCTTGCGCCGGCGATTCGCCGCCGACGCGATACAAATAATAGTAAGTCGGCACGCCGCTTTGTTTTTCGATTTCTTGCGCCAAATAGCGACCGTGTTTAGAAAGCCGGCTTTGTATGTCGGAAATTTCAGAAAGTGCTGCTTGTTCCAATACCGCACCGTTCATTTGCAACTGATCGCAAGCTTGCCAATTTTCTTGCCATTTCAGTACGTCTTGGCTTAAGTGCGGTTGGTTTTTTAGCTGTTTATATAACGGTATTGGCGCAAAATTTTCACCGCTATGAATCGGCGAGCAGCTTTGTAAGTGCGTGGTGTATAACACTTGCCAAGCGGGGCGCGCGTTTTCAGCAGTTTGGTCGGCATTAAGATCGTCGCCAAGTAGCAAAAAATTTTCTAAAAAAAGCCCAAATTTTTCTGCCTGCTGCAAGGCAAAATCCACTTCGGCGTTGTTGTTTTGGGGAAAAAGACTGTCTTGTTCCGGACAAACCACGCGCATAGCGAAACCTTGTGCGCCGTTGTCTTCGACTAAATACAGCGAAATTTCGCGCCCGATAATTTGCCCATTGTAACGCCATTGATCGATCAGCGCATTTAGCACGCGGCTTTGCTCGACAATGTGATTTTCAAGGGCGGTAATGCGAAAATAGGGTTCGATTAAATACATAAATTTTTTAATTGTTGTGCAATTTGATTCAGCCCGTTCAAGCGCGTTTCACTCAAACGTTGTGCGATGCCGAGTTCGTTAAAGAACGCGCCGAGGTCAAAGTTGCGCAATTGTTCGACGCTTTTGCCGTTGATTTGGTTTAACAAAATCCATAACAAGCCATTCATAATACGTGCTTCACTGAAAGCTCGGAAGGTGAAAGTGCGATCGGTTTTCGGCAAGATTTGGAACCACATTTGCGCTTCGCAGCCGCTAATAGGCTGCATTTCGGCAAGTTCTTCATCGCGCGGGCGCGGCAAATTCTTACCTGCTTGAATGATGAGTCGATAACGTTCTTCCCAAGTTTTGGCATTTTTTAATTGTTCGATCATTGCAGTAAATCCAAGGCTTTATTTAATGCGCTGAAAAATGCAGAAACCTCCTCCGGCGCATTATAAGGCGCAAAGGAAAGGCGTAATGTGGTGCGTTCGCCAAGGCGTGCCAAATAAGGCTGGGCGCAATGTTCGCCGACCCGCAAGGCGATATGTTGTTCGCTTAATAAAGTGGAAAGATCGGACGAATTAATCTTGTCAAAGACGAAGCACACCACGCTGCTAGGTTGCGGTGAGTTAAATAAACGGCAAGTTGGGTAATGTTTTAAGCGCGCTTTAACTGATTTCGCCAAGCCGATCGCATGTTGTTCAGCGGCGACAAAATCCCATTTGGTTAGCCAATCCAGCACCGCATTGAAGCCAATGACACCGGCAATGTTTGGCGTGCCGGCCTCTAAGCGATAGGGCAAATCGGCAAAGGTGATGTTTTCACTTGATACGCGATCCACCATTTTCCCGCCGAAAAACAGCGGTTGCAGTTGAGTAAGGGCGGTCAATTTTCCGCTTAACACGCCAAGGCCGTTCGGGCCATAAATTTTATGAGCGGAAAACGCGAGGAAATCCGCATCCAAATCCTGTAAATCGATTTTTATGTGGCTGACGGCTTGCGCCGAATCGACTAAAACCAAGGCAGGACTATGTTTCCGAATAATTTTAATTAAATGTTTAATCGACTGCTGCGTGCCGGTGACGTTCGATACGAAATTCAGCGCCACCAATTTGGTTTTCTCATTTAAGGCGGCTTTCAACGCATGCTCATCAATCAACCAATTATCTAAAATCGGCAAAACGCGTATTTTGGCTCCGCACTTTTTCGCCGTTTCGTGCCAAGTGACGAAATTGGCGTGGTGATCCGCTTGGCTAATTAAAATTTCATCACCGGCTTTTAATTGGGCCAATAAGCCATTTGCGACTAAATTGATAGCGTGGGTGGTGCCGGATGTCCAAATTACTGCTTTTTCGCTTTCTGCATTGATGAATTGTTTAACTTGCGTGCGAGCCCGTTCATATTGCGCTGTTTGCGCCGCATCGTATTGGCTACGATGCACGGAACCGGCGGAAGCATAAAATTCTGCCGTGCGTTCAATAAGCGCTGTGGGTTTTAGCGTTGTCGCGGCGTTATCTAAATACAGCACCGCATCGGAACGTTGAAAATAAGGGAAATCTTGCCGGAACGCTTGATAATCAAAAAACATGTTTTTTCTCCTGCTTGCGCCATTCGTGCGGTGGAATCGGATATTTGTCCGCCCATAATCCTAAGCGTTGCGCCTGTGCTTGTTGTTGCGCTTGTAAATAAATCGGGTGATGAAGATATTCATTATATGCCCAAGCCATGCCTTGTTTCACCAACGCTAAATTAATATTTTCGTTGCCGAGATAAACGGTTGCTAAAGTACGTTTGTAGTGATCTTTGCCTATGCTGTCTAAGCGAACTTGACGTTTATATACCATGGCGGAAAGGGCTTGTTTGGCTTTTTGTCCGAAAGCTTGAGTTTTTTCCGGCGCATCGATTTCTGCTAAACGTACTTTGAACGGTTTCTTATTTTTGGTTAAGCAGGTTAGCGTATCGCCGTCGCTCACGCCAATCACAAAACAACTATTGCGCGCGCTGGAACAGGCGGAAAGTGGGCTGAAAAAGACGCATAAAATTAGCAAATAGTGCTTTATCATGTTTAGGAAAAGGCTAATTCGGATTGGCGTATTTTACCTAAAAAACTCGCTAATCTTGAAAAAAAGCGTAGAATAATTTTAAGTTTTATTAAAAAGTTGAAAGGGCAAAAATGTTATACAAGAAGGCTTTTCTTTTGGCGCGCTCCTTATTGATTCTTTATATTATGCTTTATCTCGGTAATCTAATCGCGCATTTTGTGCCCGTCGGTGTGCCGGGGAGTATTTGGGGCTTGTTAGTGCTTTTTATCGGCTTAACTACGCAGACGATTCGTTTGGAGTGGATTTACTTTGGCGCAAGCTTGTTAATTCGTTTTATGGCAATTTTGTTTGTACCGGTGAGTGTGGGAATTATCAAATATTCCGACTTATTATGGGCGCAGATGAATATTTTGTTAATTCCGAATATCGTCAGCACTTGTATTACGTTAGTTTTTATCGGCGTGATGGCAAATATGATGTTTGATCGCCAATCTTTCGGGCATAAGCGCCAAAAAGTGTTGGCAAAACGCATGGCTGAAATAGAAAAATAAATTTAACTTGGAAAATCAATGAATTACGCAATTTATCTTTATACGTTTTTAACAATTTTCGGTTTTTGGCTTGCCTTACAAATCAGTAAACGCTGGAAATCGGTAATTTTTAATACGTTTATTTTAACCGTATTAATTTTGGTATTAATTTTACTGGTCGGCAAAATTCCTTACGATGATTATATGGCCGGTAATGCACCGATTAATAATTTGCTCGCGTTGAGTATTGTTGCCCTCGCTTTGCCGCTTTATGAGCAGCTCAAACAAATCGCCAAACAATGGCGCATTATTCTTTCTGTGGTGGTGCTTGCCTCCGTTTTTTCCATGCTTACCGGCGCAATTTTGGCATTAATTTTAGGCGCTACGCCGGAAATGGTGGCTACCGTATTACCAAAATCCATCACGACACCGATCGCGATGGAAGTGTCTTCTCATTTAGGCGGCATCCCAGCCGTTACAGCGGTGGGTGTCGTAGTAGCCGGTTTACAAGGCTCAATTTTCGGTTATTTGATTTTAAAAAAAATTGGTTTACGTCATCAAGAAGCCATCGGTTTGTCGGTAGGCTCCGTTTCGCACGCACTTGGTACTGTAAGTTGTATGGAAATCAATCCGAAAGCGGGCAGTTACAGCTCTATTTCTTTAGTATTGTGCGGCATTATCAGTTCCATTTTGGCGCCTTTAGTATTTAAAATCATTTACTTATTCGTCTAATCCAAATAAAACCGCCATCTATTTCGAGATGGTGGCTTTATCGTTATTAATGCTACAATCCGCCCGTTTCTTCCTTAGTTTCTGCTTAATATTATGAAAAATACTTTATCGCCCGCTTGGGCCGAGCGTTTTATTGCCGATCCACCGCGTGAAAGAGATCATCGCCCGCCGTTTCGGCGTGATCGCGGACGTATTCTGCATTCCGCCGCATTTCGTTGTTTGCAGGCGAAAACCCAAATTCATGCAGTCGGCGAGAACGATTTCTATCGTACTCGGTTAACCCATTCTTTGGAGGTGGCGCAAATCGGCAGCAGCCTTGTGGCGCAATTAAAATTTGCCGAATCTTTCACTAATTTATCCGAACAACTTAATGTTGATGCTGCAGAATTACAAAAACAGCTGAAAAGTTTATTGCCAAGCAACGATTTGATCGAAAGTCTTTGTTTCGCTCATGATATCGGTCACCCTCCGTTCGGACACGGCGGAGAAGTGGCGCTAAATTTTATGATGCACGAACAGGGCGGCTTTGAAGGTAATGCGCAGACCTTTCGTATTCTTACCAAACTGGAACCCTACACGGAAAACGCCGGCATGAATTTGACCCGCCGCACTTTACTCGGCGTAGTTAAATATCCGACGATTTTAGATCGCGCTTCGCCGCAATATGCGGATTTATCGCAACTTAGCCAAACCGATGCGCGTTATGTAAAAATCAGTGATTGGAAGCCCGGTAAAGGCATTTTTCGTGATGATTTAACGATGTTCGAATGGCTTCTAAAAAATCTTTCTGAACAGGATCGAACATTGTTTTGTTCACTTCAAAATGCACGCTCGGATTCCGCTGAATTTTTAAAGACCCGCTTTAAATCTCTGGATTGCAGCATTATGGAATTGGCGGACGACATCGCCTACGCGGTGCATGATTTAGAAGATGCAATAGTCACAAAAATGGTAAACGCGCAACAATGGCAAGAAGCGAACACCGCGTTGATGCAAATTCCGCAGCCATGGTTGCAGAAAAATATTCGGCGCATTAGTTTTGGGCTTTTTTCCGATAAGCATTTCGAGCGGAAAAATGCCATTGGAGCATTGGTGAACTTCTTCATTACCAATGTGCGCTGGACGCTAACCGAAAACTTTGACGAACCATTGTTACGTTATAACGCACAATTGCCGGAAAATGTCGTAAAGGTGCTGGAGATCTTCAAACAATTCGTCTGGAAATATGTGATTCGTAATGTGGAAACCCAGCGCATTGAGTATAAAGGGCAACGCATGCTAACGGAACTGTTCCGAATTTTTGAATCTGATCCGCTACGTTTGTTACCACACAATACCGCACAAAAATGGCAAAACGCGCTACCCGAACATAAAAAACGGGTGATTTGCGATTATATTGCGGGGATGTCTGACGCTTATGCAATGCGGGTTTATCAGCAGCTGTGAACAATTTCCATCGGCGTACTACGCTAACAGCACCGCATTGAACGCGCTTTCAATGCGGTGCTATTTAATCAGTTCGATAAATGTTTTGTAGCCTGACACAAAACAGCTGTTTAACGTTTCCTTCTTCCAAAATAAAAAACCGCTACTCAATTGAGTAGCGGGATGGTCTTAAAATAAGATTTAAAAAAAACTGCGATATTGCGATATGCAGTGCACTAGCACTTTATCAGATGCTCATTCTATGAAGAAGTTCATATTTTTTTGATAAAAAATTTAGAAAAATCAGCCAATACTATTTGGCTATAAATGCGAGAATTTGTTGTTCAATGCCTTCTGCATCTAGTTTTAGTTCGTGCAATATTTCTTGTTGGGTACCTTGCGGAATGAAGTAATCCGGTAAACCTAGCTGTAACAAAATATGAGGTTTGCCGGAGGCATTTAACACTTCGGCAACGGCTGAACCGGCACCGCATTGAACGGCATTTTCTTCCAATGTCACCAAATAATCATGAGTTTGCGCCAATACGTTAATCATTTCCGTATCTAAAGGTTTCACAAATCGCATATCGACCAATGTTGCACCCAAATTTTCCGCCACTTTATACGCTGCCGGAAGTAATGTGCCGAAATTTAAAATGGCGATTTTTTTTCCTTCTTTAATCAAATGCGCTTTGCCGAGCGGCAACATTTCTAACGGCGCTAAGTCTACGCCTCGCGCATTACCACGCGGATAACGCACCGCCGCCGGCTTACCGCATCGGAGGCCGGTGTAAAGCATTTGGCGGCATTCGTTTTCATCGCTTGGCGTCATAATGATCATATTTGGAATGCAACGCATAAAACTTAAATCGAAAGCGCCTTGGTGGGTTTGCCCATCGGCACCGACAATACCGGCGCGGTCAATCGCAAATAGCACCGGCAAATTTTGAATGGCAACATCGTGAATCAGTTGGTCATAAGCGCGTTGCAAAAAGGTCGAATAAATCGCCACAACCGGCTTGTAACCGCCGATAGCAAGGCCTGCGGCAAATGTCACAGCGTGCTGTTCGGCAATTGCAACATCAAAATATTGCTCCGGGAAACGTTGGGAAAATTCCACCAGACCGGAGCCTTCGCGCATGGCCGGTGTGATGCCGATGATTTTCGGATCTTGCGCGGCCATTTCACACAGCCAATCACCGAAGATTTTAGAATAACTCGGTTTGGTATTAGATTTCGGCAATTCGCCACGGCTCGGATCAAATTTCGGTACGCCGTGAAAGCCGATTGGATCTCTTTCTGCTGGCTCATAGCCTTTACCTTTCTTCGTTTTGATATGTAAGAATTGCGGACCTTTTAGATTGCGCATATTGCTTAGCGTTGCCACCAATTCGTCAATATTATGCCCGTCCACCGGGCCGATATAGTTAAAACCAAGCTCTTCAAACAGCGTACTTTGCGGTGAAAACATCACGCCTTTCATATGTTCTTCGGTTTTTTTCATAAAGTTTTTTACCGGCGGAACCTTATCAAGAATTTTTTTGCTACCGTCACGCAATGTTGAGTAGAGGGAACCGGAAAAAATACGCGCTAAATGATTATTTAACGCGCCGACATTTTCTGAAATAGACATTTCGTTATCATTTAAAATCACCAACATATCGGTGTGTAACGAACCGGCGTGATTTAATGCTTCAAATGCCATACCTGCAGTAATTGCGCCGTCACCAATCACACACACGGTTTTACGCCCGGCGTTTTCGCGTTCTGCCGCTAAGGCTACACCAAGTCCGGCGCTAATTGAGGTGGAAGAATGGCCAACACTTAAGACGTCGAATTCGCTTTCTTCACGCCAAGGGAACGGATGAATTCCGCCTTTTTGACGAATTGTGGACATTTGATCACGTCGTCCGGTTAAAATTTTGTGCGGATAGGCTTGATGACCGACGTCCCAAATTAATTGGTCAAAAGGCGTTTTATACACATAATGCAACGCCACAGTAAGTTCTACCGTTCCCAAGCCGGATGCTAAATGGCCGCTGGTTTGACTAACCGAGTTTAAAAGATAATCACGCAGCTCTTGGCAAAGTTGAGGCAGTTGCTCTTTGCGCAAAAGGCGCAAATCTTCCGGAGAATTAATAAGAGATAAAAGAGGATAATGGTTCATATCGTGAGTCATTTTTAAAAAATTTTAATTTTCGACGGTATTTTTGTAGGAAAAATGTGACACGGTCGCAATTAACTTTTACGCGTAATGATAAATTCTGCTAAAGCGCGAAGCGCACCGGTATCAAATGGAATACCTTCCAATTCGGCAAGAGCCTGTTGATACAAATCTTGCGCTTTTTGTTTTGCGCCGGCTAAACCGAGTAATTTTGGATAGGTGCTTTTATCCAAATCAAGATCGGATCCCACTGGCTTGCCGATTTCCGCGCTGTCACCTTCAATATCCAAAATATCGTCCTGCACTTGGAAGGCTAGTCCGATAGCGTCGGCATAGCGCGTCAAAGCTTGCTCCAAATTTTGATCGGCATGCTGCGGCGAGCAGATAAAACCGAGTTTCAATGCGGTGCCGAGCAACGCTCCCGTTTTATTGCGGTGAATCTGTTCCAACTCAGCCAAACTGATTTGTTTATGTTCGGAAATTAAATCCAAACTTTGCCCTAAACACATTCCTTGCGCGCCGGAGGCTTGCGCTAAAATTTGCACTAAAGCCAGTTTTTGTGCGGCGGAAATATGCGGTGTTTGCGTCAAAATTTCAAAAGCTAAACTTTGCAATGCATCGCCGGCAAGAATGGCGGTGGCTTCATCGAATTGAATATGGCAAGTCGGATGACCGCGGCGCAGATCGTCATTATCCATTGCCGGCAAATCGTCGTGAATTAGGGAATATGCGTGAATTAGCTCAATGGCAGCGGCGGCATAATCTAAGGCTTGTTCATTGGCGCCCAACATCTTGCCGGTCGCATAAACTAAAAAAGGGCGAACCCGTTTGCCGCCCAATAACACCCCGTATTTCATCGCATCTCGCAATGGCGCATGATGGCTTTCAATGCGCTCGAAGTACGCTTCCAGAAAGGCGTCAATGCGGTGCTGAATCAGCCTTAAATCTGCAGAAAATCGATTCATTTAGGCATTCCCTTGATAGTCGTTTAACGCAGCGGTTTCGCTTTTTTGTAACAAAATTTGAATGCGTTGTTCCGCCTGTTGCAAGCGTTCTTGCCCCAACTGCGCCAATTTAATGCCTTGCTCGAATTCTTTTAGCGCTTCTTCTAACGGCAACTCGCCGCTTTCTAAACGCGAAACGATGGTTTCTAATTGCGACAACGTCGTTTCAAAATCCTGTGTCGCAGCCGGTTTACGAGCCATTAATCATTCCTTTCTTCGCAGTAAAAATTGCGCGCTATTGTACTTTATTTTACGGGCGTTGTTAAAAATTATTTCAGCCTGATATACAGCCTGTTACTGTATAGACTTTTCTTCATCTTTGCGTAAAATACCCGCCATTTTTATTAAGCCAATCAGATAATGATTTTATGAAATTTGTCGTTAAACTTTTCCCTGAAATTATGATTAAAAGCGAAACCGTGCGTAAGCGTTTCGCTAAAATTCTGACCTCCAATATCCGCAATATTTTACAAAAATTTGATGAACAAACCGCCGTAGTGCGTCATTGGGACTACATCGAAGTGCGCTCGAAAAATGAAGAGAATCGTGCCGAACTTATCGCGTTGTTACAACGTATTCCGGGCATTCATCATTTTTTAGAAGTGGAAGAAAAACCGTTTACGGATTTACATCATATTTTTGAACTGACGCTCGCCGATGTGGAACAACAATTGCAAGGCAAAACCTTTTGCGTGCGCGTAAAACGCAAGGGCAAACATTCGTTTAGTTCTATCGAAGCGGAACGCTATATCGGCGGCGGATTGAATCAACATATCGAAAGCGCCAAAGTCCGTTTGAAAAATCCCGACGTGACCGTGCGCATTGAGATTGAAGACGACAAAATGATGCTGGTCAACGCGCGTCATGCCGGTATCGGCGGTTATCCCATCGGCACGCAGGAAGACGTGCTTTCGCTTATTTCCGGCGGATTTGATTCCGGCGTGTCCAGTTATATGCTGCTGCGTCGCGGTTCGCGCGTGCATTACTGTTTCTTTAATCTTGGCGGTGCGGCGCACGAAATAGGCGTAAAACAAATGGCCTATCATATTTGGCAACGTTACGGCAGCTCCCACAAAGTGCGTTTTATCGCGGTGAATTTTGAAGGCGTAGTCGGCGAGATTTTGGAAAAAATTGATAATGGCCAAATGGGCGTGGTGTTGAAACGCATGATGGTGCGCGCCGCAAGTAAAGTGGCGGCGCGTTTCAATATTGAAGCGATTGTGACGGGGGAGGCGCTCGGCCAAGTTTCTAGCCAAACGCTAACCAATCTGCGCTTAATTGATGAGGCCGCCGAGGCGCTTGTATTACGCCCGCTTATTACGCACGACAAAGAACAAATTATCGCCATGGCGAAAGAAATCGGCACAGAAGATATTGCCAAATCTATGCCGGAATTTTGCGGCGTGATTTCAAAAAATCCGACCATCAAAGCTGTTCGTGAGAAGATCGTTGAAGAAGAAGGGCATTTTGATTTTGCCGCTCTCGAAAGTGCGGTCGAAAATGCAAAATATTTGGATATTCGTCAAATCGCGGAAGAAACTGAAAGACAAGTAATTGAAGTGGAGGCAAGCTCTGTCTTAGGTGAAAACGATATAATTTTGGATATTCGCAGTCCGGAAGAAATAGATGAAAAGCCTTTTGAATCCGCAACTCACGAAGTGAAGCAAATGCCGTTTTATAAGCTTTCATCGCAATTTGGTTCGCTGGATCAAAGTAAAAACTACGTATTGTATTGTGAACGCGGCGTAATGAGTAAATTGCAAGCGTTGTATCTGAAAGAAAATGGCTTCGCTAACGTGCGGGTATTCGCGAAAAAATAATCTTGAAATAGGCGCCCTACGTTTTCAAAGGGCGATTAAGTTCGCTCCAATTCTTCCAACATTTCATCAATGGCTTTCGCCAGCAATGTGCGGTCGTGGCGATAACTGATGTCATCCGCATTGAGGCGTTTTTCTAATATTTTTACATTGCCGAGATCGCTAACGGGCACCGCATTGAAACCGCTATTTTTCCTTATCGGCGTAATCACGCCATCAATGACGGCCGCGCCGACCGTGTGATGAATCCATTCAATGCGGTGCTCTAGAGAGAGTTCGGCCGCCGCTCCGAGTTCCGTACCTAAATTGTCGATAAAAATCTTTTTTGCCAAACTTAAACGAATTGCCGTCGCGATATCCGCTAAAAGTAGTGGCGGCATGATGCTGGTTAAAAAGCTGCCGGGGCCGAATATGATTACGTCTGCCTGTGAAATGGCTTGCACGGCTTCCGGTGTGGCTTGCACCAAGGGCACGAGAAAAAGCGATTGCGGCACTTCGGTTAAATTATCAATACCGACTTCGCCCACGATGCTGGAACCGGCACCAAGGCTGGCGGCGAGGTGAACGGGCGTTTCGGACATGGGAATCAGGTGCGATTTTACGTGCAACAAATCGCGGATCAAATTTACGCCATCTAGCGGACGAACGTGCATATTTTCAAGCGCTTTGAGCATTAAATTGCCGAGATTATGTCCTGCCAATTCGCCGTTGCCGCTGAAACGATATTCGAATAGCGCGGATGCGGTGCTAGGTTCGATGATGATTTGGTTTAAGCAATTGCGTAGATCGCCCCAGGCTATGCCGCCTTGTTGTTGCCGAATGCGTCCGGTGGAACCGCCGTTGTCCGTGGTAGTGACGATACCGGTTAGGCGCTCTTTGATAAAACTTAGCGCTGACATGACGCGTCCCAAGCCGTGTCCGCCGCCAATGGCAACAATATGCGAATGATTCAAGAATTCATAGTGGCGATGGGGGGTTAAATCCGACATAAAATTTTCTATTTCCTACCTCTAAAATATTATAAAAACAATCGCTATATAATTATTTATATGATTGATTTATAAGAATTTAATTAAATACGCATGGCATCGGAACGAATTGATTGCGTTAATTGGTGAGAATCTTTTAAAATAAGCGCCGATATTTTATCGCATAACTCCGAGCTTGTTTAGTCTAAGTTCTCTTAGGGAATATGACGGCAATGCCAATAACGCAATTCGTTATTCAGGGATAAGTCGGAAACGGTTTGTCCTCTCCATTTTAGAAAGGTGTCTGATGCAAATTCCAATCAAAAACGTGGGAAACGAACGTCTTGTGGACGCGTTCCAACGCCACTATTACTATTTGCGACTGTCGATTACCGACCAGTGTAATTTTCGTTGCAACTATTGCTTACCGAACGGTTATCAGCCGGAAGCGAATAAACCGAGTTTTCTTACCTTAAGCGAAATTACCCGCGTTGCGCGTGCTTTTGCGGCAATGGGCACAGAAAAAATTCGTTTAACCGGCGGCGAACCAACCTTACGTAAAGATTTTCTTACTATTGCCGAAAGCGTGGCGAATGTCGAAGGAATTCGCCACGTGGCGTTGACAACTAATGGCTACCGTATGGCGAAGGATGTAGCGAATTGGAAACGTGCGGGCGTAACTTCCGTGAATGTCAGCGTAGATAGCCTCGATCCGAGAATGTTCCATCAAATTACCGGCATCAATAAATTTGATGAGGTGATGCGTGGTATCGATCGTGCGTTTGACGTGGGGTACCACAAGGTAAAAGTGAATTCCGTGTTGATGAAAAATCTTAACGATCACGAATTTAATCAATTTCTGGCCTGGGTGAAAAATCGCCCGATTCAAATGCGTTTTATCGAACTGATGCAAACCGGTGAAATGGACAGCTTCTTTGAGCGTCATCATCTTTCCGGTGAAATTCTTGCGCAAAAATTGTTATCGCAAGGTTGGCAGTTACAACAACGTGCTGCCACCGACGGGCCGGCTAAAGTATTTAGTCATCCTGATTATCAAGGCGAAATCGGTTTGATTATGCCTTATGAAAAGAATTTCTGCGCCAGTTGTAATCGTTTACGCGTATCGGCAAAAGGGAAGTTACACCTTTGTTTATTCGGTGAAGAAGGCATTGAGTTGCGCGATTTATTGCAATCGGAAGAGCAGCAAGGCATTTTACAATCCCGTATTTTTTCCGCATTACAAGGCAAGCGTGAACATCATTATTTGCATCAAGGTGATAGCGGAATTCGTAATCATCTCGCCTCCATCGGCGGCTAAAAATTTTTAAAAATTAATCTTACTCGTATCCAATATGACCCAATTTACCCATATCAATAGCCAAGGTGAGGCTAACATGGTGGATGTTTCCGGCAAGTCGGAAACCGTACGTGAAGCGCGTGCCGAAGCCTTGGTGACCATGTCACAAGAAACCTTATCCATGATTTTAAACGGACAACATCACAAAGGCGATGTATTCGCCACGGCACGTATCGCCGGTATTCAAGCAGCAAAACGTACTTGGGAGTTGATTCCGTTATGTCATCCGCTATTACTTTCTAAAGTGGAAGTCAGCCTTGAACCTTTAGTTGAAAGCAACCAGGTGCGCATTGAATCCTTTTGCAAACTCACCGGTAAAACCGGGGTGGAAATGGAGGCATTGACCGCTGCCAGCATCACCGCATTGACTATTTACGATATGTGCAAAGCTGTGCAAAAAGATATGGTGATCGAACATGTGCGCTTGCTTGAAAAACGCGGTGGAAAATCTGGTCACTTTATGGCCGAAAATCACTAGGAAAAGGAAAAATCATATGCTAAAAGTATTATTTTTTGCTCAAACCCGTGAATTAATCGGTATTGATGAAATTGTGCTTGAACAAGATTTTGCAACGGCAGACGCGTTACGCGAACATTTAAGCCAAAAAGGGGATAAATGGGCGTTGGCATTAGAAAAAGGAAAGTTGCTTGTGGCGATTAATCAAACGTTGATGCCGCTTGAAAGTGCGGTCAAATCCGGCGATGAAATTGCCTTTTTCCCACCGGTTACGGGAGGATAAATGAACGATATTCGAATTGCCGTGCAAGAGGCTGAATTCGACCAAAATGCGGTTTATCATTGGCTTTCAGAGCAAAATTCAGTAGGCGCTGCGGTAATTTTTGTCGGTAAAGTTCGCGAACTTAACTTAGGCGATGACGTTTCAAGCCTTTATTTAGAACACTATCCCGCAATGACTGAAAAAGCGTTAAATGAAATTGTTGCCGAAGCTAAACAACGTTGGGAGATTCAACGAGTCGCGGTAATTCACCGTGTCGGCTTATTGCATACCGGCGATGAAATTGTGCTGGTGGGGGTGAGTTCCGCACATCGTGGCGACGCTTATCATGCCAATGAATTTATTATGGATTATCTCAAATCCAAAGCCCCTTTTTGGAAAAAAGAACAAACCGACAAAGGCGAACGTTGGATCGATGCACGGACTTCGGATAAACAAGCGCTAGAAAAATGGTAAATTAAGAAAATCAAATAAACAGATAAAATGCTTGTCGACTTGAAGTATAAAAATAGCACCGCATCGGAGGCGCTTCCAATGCGGTGCTATTTTGTTAGATGAATTCTTACGTATATAATTTGAAAAGCCTTATAAAAAAGCTCGGTTTAAACCGAGCTTTTTTTTCAACTGAATTTAACCGGCGGTAGCTAGATTTCCTAAATCTTTATCGATTAAGAATAAACCTTCGCCGTCTTCACCGAGAAGATTTAATTTATCCAAGATACTACTGAATAATTTTTCTTCTTCGTGCTGTTCTGCCACGTACCATTGTAAAAAGTTGAACGCAGAGTAATCTTTTTCTTCAAAGGTTTTACCTACTAATTCATTGATTTTACGGGTGATCAATTTTTCATGTTGATACGTTAATTCAACAATTTCTTTTAATGAATTATATTCATGAGACGGAGCCTCAACCGCACTGATAATCGCTTGCGCACCGGTTTCATTTAAATAAGTGAATAGTTTGCGCATGTGTTGCATTTCTTCTGCAGCATGCGCGGATAAGAATTTTGCCGCACCTTCAAAACCTTGTTGCTCACACCAAGCACTCATTTGAAGATATAAGTTAGAAGAATAAAATTCCAAATTCATCTGGTCGTTTAACAGTTTAATCACATTGTTTGATAACATTTTATTTCTCCTATTTATTATAAAGTAGCTAAATCACGATCAACGAAGTACAAACCGCGGCCGTCTTCGCCAACAAGGTTAAATTTATCAATAATACTATTGAATAATTTTTCTTCTTCATGTTGTTCCGCTACATACCATTGCAAGAAGTTGAAGGTAGAGTAGTCTTTGTGTGCAAAAGTCACTTCAACCAATTCGTTGATTTTGGATGTTACTAATTTTTCGTGTTGTAACGTTGTCTCAAATACTTCTTTCAACGTTTTGTAGTCGTTTTTAGGCGCTTCAATTTTGCCTAAAAGCGGCATACCGCTGGTTTCGCTCACATATTGGAATAATTTTTGCATATGTTCCAATTCTTCATCGGCATGACGAAGTAGAAATGCAGCAGCACCTTCATAACCGTGTTTGTAACACCATGCACTCATTTGTAGATAAACGTTAGAAGAGTAGAACTCTAAGTTAATCTGTTCATTCAATTTGTCTGTAATTGCTTGATTAAGCATAACTAACTCCTTTCCATATCGATTTTATAAAACAATAAAGCTCAAATTGCGTTGCGCATTTTAGGGCGGTAAATGAGAATTTGCAAGTTATTTTTCTTAAAAAAAATCATAACCCATTAATTTTCAATAATAAAAACAATACAAATTATTCTCATTTACCTACTTGAGAAATATTTATGATTGCAAGACCGCCTCACAGTTCTTCGTCCTTGCCAAAATTTTAAAATTTCGACGCAAATTTTACGTACCGCAAACTCGCTTAATTTTTTTTCTTTTTTTAGGTGAATTCAATTTATTCCCGTTTATCAATCTTGATTTTTTTCTTCAATAAAGAGGAGAGATTATTTCACAAAGTGACGTACTCACATATATTATTTAACATAATATTGATTATGCGGAATTAGTTATCCGGTAAGTGAAAACTACGGGCTAAATAAATCACAGACTTATGCACAAGTGATAAATCCTATTCAAACAAGATAAAACGGTATTTCAAGACATTTCTTCACCGTATTTTTGGTGAATTATCAACTGGTATATAAAGTGATTGCGGAATTGAATAATGTTTTTTTGATAATCTAATCAGATAAAATTTAAGAAAATTATGCGAATAAATCCCTTTAGAAGAAAAAAAGCACATTCCTTCGAATGTGCTTTTTTATGTTATAAAATTTTATCTTGTTATGTTGTCACGAAACTAACCTAGCAATTTGGCGCCGTATTCATAAACTTGTTGTAGTAGTGCTAGCTTTTCCGGATTATTCGCATACTCCTCAATAAGACGTTGTAAGCGCTCCTCAAAATCAACCGCGCTTTTCGCAAGTTTACGTTGGCAATATTTCTGCCATTTAACTTGTTCCGCTCGGTTTAACGTTTTGTAGAAATGACGTGCTCTATAATGAAATAGTAACTCAGGAATGCGTTTATCTTCAAAAGCCAAACCGGAGTCAGCTAATTTATCAGGCGGTAAACTGCGTAAAATCGCCATATTATTTTTATCGGCATGGCTGAAAAAACCGTTGTATAGCTCAGTTTCAACATTATCGCTTGGTTCAAATTGACGCGCTTCCGTAAAAATATCCGTGACTTTTTCACGAATATCAAAAGATGCGCGTAATTTTGCTAAATTTTCTAAGCATAATTGGCGATTAATGCCCAAACGTTCAGCATTTTCAGGTAATAAAGTTTTTGCCGGAGCTAAAATCGGGCATTTATTGATATGAACTAATTTTAACGGTACCGCTGAAACGCTCTTTTCTTCTAAGTCGCTTTTTTTAGTATACAAATCTTCGCGTAATTCGGTTGCATTTTTTGCCAGCAAATTATCAATGTCACCGGTTAAATCACACACAATCACGGCATTTTGATTGCTTGGATGCCAGGCAATCGGCGAAACCCAAGTACAATTTCCACGATAATTTCCTAACATACCCGAAACATGTACCAACGGCGTCATTTCTGCCGTATCAATGAGCTTTTCAATTTCCTTTTTGCCGCGATTTTCAAAGAAATATTGGAACATTTTAGGCTGTTTTTCTTTGATAAGTTTCGCCATAGCAATGGTTGCATAAACATCAGACATTGCATCATGTGCATTCTCATGAGCAATACCATTAGCTTCTGTCAGTTTTTCCAGCTTAAAGCTCGGCATTCCCTCATCATCAAAAGCCCAATTTATGCCGTCAGGGCGCAGTGCATAACAAGCCCGTACCAAATCCAGTAAATCCCAACGTGAATTACCGTTTTTCCAACTATATTCATAAGGATCGATAAAATTACGATAAAAAGTGTAACGTGTCATTTCATCGTCATAGCGAATGTTATTGTAGCCCATCACGCAAGTGTTTGGCTGAGAAAATTCTGCTAGGATTTTTGTTGCAAATTCTGGTTCAGATATACCTTTTTCATTACATTCCTGCGGTGTGATCCCCGTCACCAGCACCGCATCGGGCGTTGGTAAATAGTCATTGGTTTGCTTGCAATAAAGCATTACCGGCTCGCCAATAATATTAAAATCCGCGTCTGTCCGAATACCGGCGAATTGCGCTGGGCGATCGTTTGCCGGGCTAATGCCAAAACTTTCGTAATCGTAAATAAAGAAGCTGAAATCTTTCGTCATAATTCCTCTTTTTTATACGATAATTTTATCTAAATAATACAAACTGAAAATAGCAGCCAAACTAAACATAATACCCAACCAATTAAGTTTACTGATTTTTTCTTTGAATATTAACGCGCCGGTAATCGTACCGAGGCAAATAACGCCGATATTCATTCCGGCAAAAACTAATGTAGGGTTACTGCCGAAACTTTGATGTGCTTTGATGTAAAACAAAATATTAAAGAAATTCAACACGCCTAACATAATACCGCCGAATACGCTTGGCACCGTCCATTGGGTACGTTTTAATAATAAATAGATAAACATCAAGCAAGCCGCAAGGGAAAATGAAATAAATAAGGTAGCCGGGAACGCCCCGCCGCTTTTGGCTACTTGTTTGAATAAAATATCAATAATGCCGTAGCCGAACCATACGCCGACAAGTCCTAATATGCCTTTAAAATTGATCACACTTTTGTCTTGGTTTGGCTTACTTAATAAGCAAAATAAACCGATAAACGCGAAGGTGATTCCAAGAACTTTGGACCGACTTAGGGTTTCGTGGAAGATCAAAAAAGCAGCTAAAATCGGTAAGAATAAGGAGAGGCGCTGCGCCGCGTCGGAGCGCACGATACCGGCGAACTCCACCGCTTTCGACATAATAAGAAATACCGTTGGGAGCAATATCCCTAATGCCAAGAAAATCAGTATGCTTTCGCTTTGCGCGATGTAATCAATAAATGCCAGTCCTTTGAAATCCGGTTTCAGCAGGAAATAACTAAATGTGATTGCCGTAATATAGTTAAATGCGATGGCTTGGTCGATAACGATATTTTTTTTGCGCGCAATTTTCAATAATACGGAAACCGCAACGCTACAAAGAATGGCGAGAATGAGATGATACATTTTTGTTCCTTACATAATTAAACTACGCTCAAGAATCCGGGTATTATGCCGCAATGCACAAAACCATCCGATTGAGGTATGAGTTCAAGTCATAAAACAGCACCGCATTGAAGCGACTTCCAATGCGGTGCTGTTTGGTGAGGTCATTTCAGCCTTGTACAACAGCTATAATTTCGAAGAACTCAAAAATTTTTTGACCGTACTGCCCTTTTATTTTCTATTCCGTGGCGCCGAAACCGCGTAAGCCGACCACGTGAACGTGCTCTTGATTACCGGCAATTTTACGCACCAGTTTATAGGTCGTTCCTTTTTCCGGGCTGATATTTTCAGGGGCGGCAATTAATAATTGCATATCCAAACGTTCGCAAAGCTCAAATAAGGTGGAGATGGATTTGCCATCCAAACGTGCGGCTTCATCTAAGAATAGCAAGCGACAAGGCACGATATCTTTACCGCGAATACGACGGCTTTCTTCTTCCCAGCTTTGCACCACCATTAACAGAATCGACATCCCGGTACCAATGGCTTCACCGGTTGAAAGTGCACCACTTTCCGCCCGCAGCCAACCGTCCGCACCACGGAATACTTCCACTTCCAATTCAAGATAATTGCGATAATCCAACAATTCTTCACCGATAGTTTGTGCTGTGCGTTGCCCCATATCAATATGCGGGTTAATGCGTTGGTAGAGTTTCGCCATGGCTTCTGAGAAGGTCATCCGATTGTCGTTGAACAAATCTTGATATTCGTTTTGCTGGCCGGAAAGTGCATCCAACAACATCGCATGCGTATCGCGAATATTAACCACCAAACGTACTGATTTTACTTGACCGAAAGCAATATTCTGTAACCCTTGGTTAAGCATTCGAATGCGGTGCTGTTCGCGCTGTATAGTTTTCCGCATAATATTCGCCACGCTTTCGGAACTGATCGCTAGTTTTTTCTCACGACCGGTTAATTCGGCGGTTAAGCGTGAAAGCTCGATTTCCATTTGCTCAATGGCATCGATCGGATCATCGGTTTTAATGATGTCTTGGCGAATACGTTCGCGTAAATGTTGATATACCGCAATAAAGAAGCGTACTTTATTTTCCGGTTTGCGGCTGTCTTCCGACGCACGCAAACTGTCGCGCAAATATTCATTGTCCGCTACGGCAGTACGCAACGCACCTAAGGCTTTATCCGACATGGAACGTAATTCGTCGGCAGATAAATATGCCAATTCACGGCGATTCAGGCGTTTTTCCATATCGGCATTACGCGATAGGCGTAGCACCACGCACCAACTGGCTTTCGCCGCCACCACCAATTCGCGTTGAGTTTTGTAATCGCGTTCCGCTTTGCGAATTCGACGATTTAAGTTTTCCGCTTCGCTTTCAATTAACGTTAATTGTTTTTCCACATAAGCGCGACGTTGACGACTGGTTGACAGCTGTTGATACAATTCATCGCGGCGGATACGGGCACGTTCCTCTGCGCCTTCATCCGCACGCACGCCAAGTTGACCGATTTCATCAATCAATTCTTTTAACAGCTGAAGTTTACTGTCGTAAGCGCTTTGTAAACCAATAAACACTTGATTGTATTGTGCAAATTGCGCTTGTTTTTGGCGTAATTGTTCGCGCTGGGCGTCACGTTGCGCTTGCATTTGTTCTAAACGCTGACGAAGTCGCTCATTAAGCTCGGAAGTTTCTGCTTGTCCCGCATCTTCGTAAGCAAAATGAGGTTTACGTTGCACCACATCCGCCAAAGCAAATACGCGTTGTTGTGCTTGTTTTTGGCGTTCAATGGCTTGGGTTAATTCTTGTTTTAAACCTTCGTAATTTTTCGGATCGCTTTGTAAACTCTCGGCCATCGACTCTAATTGTGACAACGTCTCGCCATATTGGCGAACAAAATGTTCATCTTGTTCGGCAACATCTAACTGCTCGCGACACTCTTCAAGGCGATCGATTAAATTTTCGTCCGCAAGTACATTTAATTGCGGAATCAATTTATTGAGCAATTGAATTCTTTCCTTTGCACTATCCAATTGAATGCGTAATTGTTGCTCACCGCTACTGAATTGGTTTAATTCGCGCTCGATTTCATTGCGTTCGCGGTTAACTTCCGCCATTAATTCTTCCGGATTTGGCTGGAACGCAAGGGCTAAATGTAAACCGACAAATTGACTGAAATGTTCATGCAAACGTTGACATTTCTGTACGTCGAAGGCGATTTGCGCATATTCTTCGGCAATTTCATCGCGTTGAACTTGCAATTCTTCTAAGTGTTTTTCGCGCGCCGCACGACCAAATAACGGAATTTCCGGAAATTTAGAGTAGCGCAATTCACGATCCGAAACCTGTACCACCACGCCGAGTTCTAATTCTTGCGCCGATAACACACTGTCATCAAATGCCGCCGGATCACCTTCAATTAAATATAAATCATCCGGACAGTCTTCTAAATCGATCAGCTGTTCGCGCACCGCATCCAAGTCGCGCACCACGATGGCATGACGCGCCGGACCGTAAAGTGCGGAGAAATAAGGCGCATCTTCAATCGGCACATCATCATAAAGTTCGGAAAGCAACACACCGCCGAAACGTTCGGCAAGCGTATTTAAGCGCGCGTCTTCAGAACCGTCCGGCTGACTTAAACGCGAAATTTGCTCCTCTAACTGCTGACGTTTTTGCTCAAGCTGATCGCGTAGCATTGTCAATTCACGTTCTTTCACTAACTGTGATTGCATAAAATTCATCACATCTTGGCTGTGTTCAAAATGCTCACCGCTTTGTTCTTCTAAACGCTCTAAGGCGGCTTGCGCCGTTAACCAAGCTGGCGCTTTACGCGCATTTTCATCGTAAAGTGCGGTTAAATTTTCACGTTTTTGACGGAGTGTCGAGCGGCTTTCTATCAGTTCGGAAAGTTCTGCAGAAATATCTTCGAACAATGCCTCTTGTTCGGCATGATAATCTTCTAATTCATTGGCGGTTTCTAAATGTGAATTAGCACGTTGATTAAAATCATTGAGTAATCTGAGTGCACTTTGTTGTTGCGCATAGCGTTGTTCAAGTTCATGTAATTTCGCACGCAGTTGCGGTGTTTGTTGTGCTTGTAATTTTTGGCTCGGATATTCTCGCAACAATGCTTTTGCGCTTTCCCAGGCACTCGAACGAGGCACTTCGCCGGCAATTTTACAAACTAATTGATAAGCTTTCTCGAACTGCGATTTTGCCGCTTCGGAAATCGACATTTTGTGCTCAAGTTCAAGCACGCGTTCCGTTAAGCCGTCCGCATGAGCGGCAAATTCCGTCTGATAATCTTCCGCATTTTTTACGCTTAAATCCGCCAAACCACATAAGGTTTTGGCTTTTTCAAGGGCAGCAATGGCCTGCTGATATTGAAGCGCTCGGGTTTGTTGCGCATCAAGCGCCTGTTGGTAATCTGCTAATTGTGTGCGTACCGCATCAATTTCGGTTTCCGTTTGTTCGAATTGCGCTTGGCTTTCTTCCAATTGTTCGTTGGCGTTTTCAACTACCATTTTTTGTTCTTCCAAACGCTCGGAAAGCTCTGCCACATCTTCTTGATAACGGCTGATTTTTTCTTGATGGCGTAACGCATTCAGCACTAAATTTAAGTGATCCACCGCGCTTTGGTGATCCACTTCCAACGTGCGTTCGCTTTCTGCCAGTTCCGCTGCTTCGCGACTTAAATCAATGAAACGATGTTGCGACAAAACCTGCGCCGCCTTGGCTTGGTACCAGTCGCGGCGCGATTCCAATGCGGTGCTGATATTACCTCTCCGTTCGTTGGCGTTACGCATATAATCGGACGCCACATAATTGGTTGTTTCGGTGATTAAATGTTTGAACAAATCGCGGTCCGACTGAGTCACTTTAATGGCTTCCAAGGTCATTCGGTTTTCGCGTAACGCACTTTCCATATCCTGAAAGGCCTTTTTCACGCCAAGGTTTTCCGGCAGCAAATAATCCCGTAAAGAACGTGTAATCGCGCTGGAAATACCGCCGTACAAGGAGGCCTCGATAAGTTTATAGAATTTGCTACGGTCCGATGCCGAACGTAAGCGTTTCGGAATGATGCCAAGATCGAACATCATTCCGTGATAATCGGTGATGGAATGGTATTGCTTGAATTGCGCGCCGAGATTTTCGATTTTGTCTTTTAGTTCGGTTAAATTTAACACGCGCGCTTGACGCTCCCCCACGGTTTCCGTGAAAAGTGCGGTCGGATTTTGTGATAATTCGACGCCTTGAAGGGAAAAGGTTTTTAAATCCACTTTTTTATCGCGACCGGCAATCTGTTGCAAACGCACGCCGACAAGGATACGTTGATGACGAGAATTGATCGTATCCAATACCGCGTAACAAACTCCCGGACGCAATTTGCCGTGTAGCCCTTTATCGCGCGAACCGCCTGTAGAGCCGGCTTCCGTGGTATTTCGGAAATGGAGAAGCGTTAAATCCGGAATTAATGCCGTCACAAAACCGGCCATCGTGGTGGATTTACCCGCCCCGTTACCGCCGGAAAGCGTGGTGACCAATTCGTCTAAATCAAAAGTGCGGGCAAAGAAGCCGTTCCAGTTGATTAAGGTTAAAGAACGAAATTTGCCACGTTCTACACCGTTATTTTGCGCAATGCCGGGTACGCCGGTTTCAATGATTTCTTCGGCGGCATCAGTCTCGATTACGTTTTCTTCTTGCTCTAATTCGATTTCATTTTCTCGTTCTAAAATATCGGACATTATGCTGGTTCTCCGTCAAATTCTTCGTCAATTTCATCCACATTTTCGGCATCATTTTCGGTGGTTTGGGCTTGCTTTTCTAACATCAAGGATTCCGGCGTAGCCGCTTCCCCATCGCGGATTAAGCGGGCTTGCGCTTCTAAGGCATCATCGCCGCTGCGCACTTCCGCACCGAAACGGAACACAGCTTCGGAAATGGTAAATTTACCACTATTTTGTTCACCTACGGTTTGGATCATCCCCAAACGGCGCAAACGCCCGATGGCGGCGCGCACTTTTTCCGCAAGTTTTTGTTTATCCAAGTCGGAACCACTAGAACGTTGATTCACAGCCTTTAATAATTTTCCTTCATCGGCAAGGTTTAATAATTCGTCATACACTTCTTGCGTGCTGAAAATCCCCTGTTGCGCCAAACGCTCCGGACTTAAATAAAGATAGCAAAGCACTTTTCCCACCAACATTTCCAACTCGGAAAGCACCGAACGCGCAATCAGCGTAGTTGCTTTCGGGCGAAGATAAAAAAAGCCTTCCGGCGCACGAATCAATTCTACGTTATAACGGCGGTAAAAACCGTCCAATTCATTTTGAAAATCCATTAAGAAAGCGTGATTGTCCAAATATTCCGTGCCAATATGGCGACCGCTCCGCAACAGGCTATCCATTGCCGGAAATAACGGATTGGCAATTGCCATCGCAAGTTTTGGGGAAATTACATCTTGAAGGTTGTCTGTCATTCTCTGTTCTCTGCTTTTTATCGTGGCAAATGATGGCATTTGCCGCATTTATATCGTGATAAAACGAATCGAATTCGCCTCTACAATTTAATATTTATCAATCACATGTGCCTGTACTTCAGCACCGCATTGATTAATGCTTTGCCAATTCGGATAAACGCCCGACAAATCATCGTTCGCCATACCTAGCCGCACAGCTTGATCCACAATAATCCGCGCCACGTCAAAATGACGGGAAAGCGGATAATTTTCCAATTGTGTTTTTAAAACCAAACTCAAATCAATTGGGCGATTATTTTCCCGATATGTAATTAATAAACTTTGCATATGTTCCACAATTTGATCGTGCAAGTCGGAAAGAGATTCATATTGTAATTCTTCCGGCAATTCACCCAGCGCGTCGTCTTCGCGTAGCGTCATTTCTTCATCGCGCAAATCCACTAATCGCTCGGCTTGGGCCGTCCATAAGAACCAAGGATGATCGAAATAATGGTGAATGGAATTACGCAAACGTTGGGAAAATACGCGGTTTTTGTCCATATCAATGGCGGTACGGATAAATTTATGCACGTGGCGGTCGTAACCAATCCACAAATCAATGGCTTGCTGTCCCCAGCTGATAATTCGGTCGAGTTTGGCTTGTAAATCCGTAATCAGTTGATCGATAAAATACAAATCGTCACGTCCGATGACGCAATCTTGAATTCGTAATAATTGCGCTTGCAGCTTATCGCCAGCCGCATTTAAAGTATCTTGCAATTCGCGTAAATTACCAGAGGTTTCATCTAACAAACGTTCGCAACTGGAAATTGCCGCTTGCCAATCTTTGGTTAAAAGTTCGGCAATTTCTTCTTTAATGCTTTGCTGATTTTCATCCATCGTGCGTTGCGAAAGATCAATGCTATCGAAAATTTCTGCTACGGAATATTTCAACGGCGCAAACACGTTGCGGCGCCAATAATGTTCGTTTTCGCTATTCGTTGCTCCCTCTTCCGCAGAATCCGATGCGCGCTGAATTTCGTCCGCCACAATAGAAAGTTGCACGGAAAGGCGCAAAGCGGAAAATTCGCGCTGACGAATATAATAATCGGATACGCCTACGCCGAGCGATGTTAACCGATAAATTGCTAAACCTTCGGTAAACTCGCTGCTAAAACGATTTAATAAACGTTGTTTCACTAATTCATTAATGGCGTTATTGGCGCGTGTCGCGATGGCATCTGCGGGTTGTTCAAAGGCACTTGCCGTATGGCGAAAAATATCCACCAGATCCGCCTCCAGCATTTCGCCGTCTAAACGTTCGTTGTTATAAATCGCAATCGCCAACAAAAAAACTAAGCGTTCAGTGGGTAAATTCAAAGAAAACTCGCGATCTTTTGCCCAAGACACGAGTTCGGGAATTGTTTGGGAGGTTTCAATCATTGAAGTTGTAACGCATTAAAATTGAACAAAAAATTGTGGCCGATTATACAGGATTTTTCATGGATCTTAAAAATCTTCTTTTGGAGCAACCGCACTTTTCCTGTTTTTCACGTATAATGTGCGCTTTTCATAAATTAGCGAAAAAAACATGACCGAATTAACTCAATTAGAAAAAAAGCAAAATTATAATTTCAACAAATTACAAAAACGTTTACGTCGCAATGTTGGCAATGCCATTGCCGACTTCGGCATGATTGAAGAAGGTGACAAAATTATGGTGTGTTTGTCCGGCGGTAAAGACAGTTATACATTGTTGGATATTTTGCGCAATCTGCAACAAAGCGCACCAATAAAATTCGATATCATCGCGGTAAATCTTGACCAAAAACAACCGGGTTTTCCGGAACATGTTCTGCCGGAATATTTAGAAAGTATCGGCGTAGATTACAAAATCGTACAAGAAAATACTTACGGCATCGTGAAAGAAAAAATTCCGGAAGGCAAAACCACCTGTTCCCTTTGTTCCCGTTTGCGTCGCGGCATTTTATACCGCACCGCAACGGAGCTTGGCGCCACTAAAATCGCATTGGGGCACCACCGCGACGATATGCTTGCCACTCTCTTTCTCAATATGTTTTACGGCGGAAAAATAAAATCCATGCCGCCGAAATTAATTTCCGATGATGGCAAACAAATCGTGATTCGCCCGTTGGCGTATTGCAAAGAGAAAGATATCGAGAAATACGCGCAGGCAAAACAATTCCCGATTATTCCTTGTAATTTATGTGGTTCGCAGCCGAATTTGCAGCGCCAAGTAGTG
The DNA here is from genome assembly GCF_057314195.1 of Rodentibacter sp. Taxonomy (NCBI): domain Bacteria; kingdom Pseudomonadati; phylum Pseudomonadota; class Gammaproteobacteria; order Pasteurellales; family Pasteurellaceae; genus Rodentibacter; species Rodentibacter sp. The sequence goes on from NZ_DBHLAM010000021.1 coordinate 63,934, forward strand.
AAAGAAATGCTCAATACTTGGGATCGTCAATATCCGGGACGCTTGGAAACCATGTTCGGCGCAATGCAAAATATCACCCTGTCACATATGCTTGATCCGAAATTATTTGATTTCAAAAGCATCAAACGTGGTCAGACATTAGAAGGTCTTGAAGGCGACATCGCGTTTGACCAAGAACGCATCACGCCAATGCAACTTGATGATGAAGAACAAATGGATTTTTCCGAACATGAAATGATCCGTTTCAAAGAAGTGAATTAATATGTTGAACACCCAAAATAGCACCGCATTGGCCACCGACAAAGACGGCTATTTGCTCGACCACACGCAATGGAATGAAGACGTGGCGCGTGCCATCGCGCAAGCGGAAAATCTTGAACTGACCGACGCCCATTGGGAAGTGATTTATTTTGTACGCGATTTTTATCAAGAATACAACACCTCTCCTGCGATTCGGATGTTGGTAAAAGCGATGGCAGAAAAGCTCGGTGCCGATAAAGGCAACAGCCGTTATTTACAACGTTTATTTCCCGAAGGCCCGGCTAAACAAGCGACCAAATTAGCCGGCTTGCCGAAACCGGCGAAGTGCTTGTAAGTTCATTTTGGCACCGCATTGAAAGCTTATCGGACAAGCTTCAATGCGGTGCTATTTTGACTCTCCGACTCCCCTGCCAAATACTTCTAATATCTTAATATATTTTTCTATATAATGAAGCACTTCAAAATTTATCGCTTTTGCTTATTAAATGACGAAAAACACCTTTTATTTTCCGTTCCTTTCGGTCGTACTTGTCGGGCTTTGTCTGCTTTCCCTTTCTTGGGGACGCTACACCATTCCTCCCTCGGATGTTATTGATATGCTGTTAAACAACAGTCAAAACGAAATTCAACACAATATTATTTTTAATCTTCGCCTACCGCGCATTTTAGCCGCCATCTTGGTCGGCGTAGAATAATTCAATCATTTCGTTCTAAAGAAAACCGCACTTTTTAAAGTGCGGTTTTTTTATAGGTTAGATTTGTTGAATGCAAATTATAAAGATAAAATTACATCATATTTTCACCGAACTTTTACTCTAAGATAATGATAAAAGATCCCTTTGCAGAATATATTCGCCATATTGATGCGGAAAAAAAAGAAAAAAGCTATGCATGGAAAACAGCGATAGGCTTACAAGATGTGGACGGTTTAAAACCCTCTCATTATTTAATTAATACCGCCATCAAAAATATTGAAGGTGAAATCACCATAGAAACGGCTGAAAATTGGATAAGCCAATATTATCAGCAAAACCCTATTTCTGATGATGAAGATCGTACGGAAGAGGCCGACAAAGTGGCAGTTCGTATTGCCCGTTTATTGTCAGAACCGGCTTTTTCCTTTAATACACAGCAATATTTATCAATCCATAAATATCTTTTTAATGGCATATTCCCTCATGCCGGAAAAATTCGCACTTTCAATATAACGAAAAAAGAATGGGTTTTAAACGGCGATACGATTTCTTACGGCAGCGCCTTAGAATTGAAAGAAACGTTAGAATATGATCTCGCGCAAGAGCGAAAATTTAGTTACAAAGGGATTTCTATTGACGAAGCCATCGATCATTTAGCATTTTTTATTGCTCGATTATGGCAAATTCATGTGTTTGAAGAGGGAAATACCCGCACTACAGCGGTATTTTTTATCAAATACCTAAAAACACTCGGTTTTCAGGTTAGCAATGATAACTTTGCTGAGAATTCTTGGTATTTTCGTAATGCTTTGGTGCGTGCAAATTACAATAATATTACTGAAGGTATTTATGAAACGGCAAAATATTTAGTGCTTTTTATTCGTAACTTATTACTTAATGAAAATCATGTATTAAGCAACCGGCAGCTTCATATTCATTATGCAAACCATCTTCAAAATCTAAAAAAACAAAAACAGGATATTGGGG
>NZ_DBHLAM010000021.1:65976-130038 GCF_057314195.1 Rodentibacter sp.
AGGAAAAACAGGATATTGGGGAGGAAAAACAGGATATTGGGGAGGAAAAACAGGATATTGGGGAGGAAAAACAGGACATTGAAGAAGAAAAACAGGACAAAACAATTTACTTTGAGGTCTCTGCATTTTCAGAAAAAACCAAAAGACATATTCAAACGCTATATCAATGCGTTAAAGATAATGTTTTTTCACGTGCAGACGTGATCAAATATCTTTCACTCACCCCTTCCCCGGCCTCGGAATTGCTGCGCAAGATGCTGGCTAGCGGCATAATTAAAAAAGCCAACGGATTAGGAAAAGGGAAATATCGGTTTTAAACAAATTCCACTCAATTCGCCATTTTCAAAATCACTAAAATTTCAAACGCACTTACCGGTGCCCTCAAAAAATAGCACCGCATTGAAACGGCTTCAATGCGGTGCTATTTGAAGAGTTCAATGAGTCGGTGGGATTCGTAAAATCGTATCAGACGAATAATCGATATCAGTGAAAAATCGCTATCGTTTAACATTTCAAATTAAAAAAATTCATAAATTTTGTGAAAATAATGAATTTGCATAATGCGCTTAATTGACGCATTCTAAGTTCGCACGGACGTTTAGACGTCTAAATTATTTATCACCACATTTATGAGGAATTAACATGACAATATTTCATTTATCGGGTTTCCCACGTGTAGGAGCAAAACGTGAACTTAAATTTGCCCAAGAACGTTACTGGCGCGGTGAAATCGCTGAAGCTGATTTATTAGACATTGCAAAAAAATTGCGCGAAATTAACTGGCAACATCAAGCCAATGCGAATGCGGATTTCGTGGCGGTTGCTGATTTCACTTTCTACGATCACATTTTAGATTTACAAGTGGCAACAGGTGCCATTCCTGCACGCTTTGGTTTCGACAGCCAAAACTTAACCTTGGATCAATATTTCCAATTGGCGCGTGGCAACAAAACACAATTCGCCATTGAAATGACCAAATGGTTCGACACCAACTACCACTATCTTGTGCCGGAATTCCACAAGGACACCCAATTTAAAGCCAACCCGGCGCACTATGTGCAACAAATCCGCGAAGCTAAAGCCCTTGGTCACAAGGTAAAACCCACCCTCGTTGGCCCATTAACCTTCCTTTGGTTAGGGAAAGAAAAAGGTGCAGCATTTAATCGTTTTGATTTGTTAAACAAACTCGTGCCGGTTTATGTGGACATCTTAAACGCATTAACCGCTGAAGGTGTGGAATACATTCAAATTGATGAACCTGCTTTAACCCTTGATTTACCGGCAGAATGGATTGCCGCTTATAAAGCGGTTTATGCTACTTTTGCTGCACAAGTAAACGCCAAACTCTTACTTGCCACATATTTTGGCTCCGTGGCAGAACACGCTAATTTATTGAAAGCCTTACCGGTAGCCGGTCTCCACATTGATTTGGTGCGTGCACCGGAACAACTTTCCGCCTTTGCCGATTACGACAAAATCCTTTCTGTGGGCGTGATTGATGGACGTAATATCTGGCGTGCGAACTTAAACCAAGTGTTAGATGTGGTTGAACCACTAAAAGCGAAATTAGGTGAGCGTTTATGGATTGCACCAAGCTGTTCCCTACTCCATACACCTTATGATTTAGCGGTGGAAACCCAACTGCAAGCCAACAAGCCGGAACTTTATCAATGGTTGGCGTTCACCTTGCAAAAAATTCAAGAATTACGCGTAATTAAGACCGCACTTGAACAAGGTAGAACAGCTGTGCAAGCAGATCTTGATGCTAGCCAAGCAGCCGCTAACGCGCGTAAAAACTCTCGTGAAATCCACCGCACTTGTGTGGCGGAACGTTTGGCAAATCTGCCGAAAAATGCCGATCAACGTAAATCGCCATTTGCAGAACGGATTAAATTACAAAATGCGTGGTTAAATCTACCGTTGCTGCCAACCACCAATATTGGTTCCTTCCCGCAAACCACGGAAATTCGTCATGCCCGTGCCGCCTTCAAAAAAGGCGATCTCAGCTTGGCGGATTACGAAGCGGCAATGAAAAAAGAAATTGAATTTGTGGTACGCGAACAAGAAAAATTGGATTTAGACGTGTTAGTGCATGGCGAAGCGGAACGTAACGACATGGTGGAATACTTCGGCGAATTGCTTGATGGATTTGCGTTCACCAAATTCGGTTGGGTACAAAGTTACGGTTCCCGCTGCGTAAAACCACCGGTCATTTACGGCGATGTGACCCGTCCGGAACCGATGACCGTGCGTTGGTCACAATATGCCCAAAGCCTCACCAACAAAGTTATGAAAGGCATGTTGACCGGCCCGGTAACGATTTTACAATGGTCTTTCGTGCGTAACGACATTCCACGTTCCACGGTGTGTAAACAAATTGCTGTGGCGCTTTCTGATGAAGTGTTAGATTTAGAAAAAGTAGGCATCAAAGTGATTCAAATTGACGAACCGGCCATCCGCGAAGGTTTACCGCTTAAACGCGCCGATTGGGACGCTTACTTACAATGGGCGGGCGAAGCTTTCCGTTTAAGTTCAATGGGTTGCAAAGATGACACGCAAATTCATACACATATGTGTTATTCCGAATTTAACGACATTTTACCGGCAATCGCTGCCCTAGATGCCGACGTGATCACCATCGAAACTTCTCGTTCCGACATGGAATTACTTACCGCATTTGGTGATTTCAAATACCCGAACGACATCGGCCCGGGCGTGTACGACATCCACAGCCCACGTGTGCCGACCGCAGAAGAAATCGAACATCTTCTTCGCAAAGCATTACAAGTGGTGCCAAAAGAACGCTTATGGGTAAACCCGGACTGCGGCCTAAAAACCCGCGGCTGGCCGGAAACCATTGCCGCATTAAAAGTGATGGTAGATGTCACGAAGAAATTACGTGCGGAATTAGCCTAATTCACAGATAGTCGTTCACAAATAAAAGAAAAGCTGAATCTCAGAAGAAGTTCAGCTTTTTTGTTTTGCGGAAGAGAAAAGCGCTATTTTTTAAACATGTCGCTTCGCAGTGGAAGCAAAGGTAATTTTATCGGGACGATAACTAATGCTACCGAACTGAAATGGACGTCCGTCGGCTAAATAAGTGGTGCTGGTAACATTCACAACCATATTATATTCACCGAGGTCCATGGTGCTTTTTTCTTCTTCATTGGCATAACGAAACGCAATTTCACGCTGTGAATAACTAATTTTTAGACCTAGTTCACTTTCTAAATAGTGATAAATGGATTGCTCCGCAATCTCACGATTAATAAAAGGAACAATACGACGATCAAAGTAAGAGACTTCGTATTCGACCGCTTCCCCGTTAATTTCACGAACACGACCTATACGATAAAAATCAATTTGATCATTTACATTAAAGATCTGCATTAGTTCTTCTTCCCCTTGCACAATATATAAGCTGGTTAAAGTTGTTTTTACTTGATGGGTTAAAGGACGATTTAACTCGCCAACGGTTTTGATTTCGGAAAGCTGTTGAGGTGTAGATAAATTATGTTCGAGAACAATAGAAGTTCGCCCCTGTTGTTTCTGAATGTAACCATCCATTTCAAGCAGAGAAAGGGCTTTACGAATGGTATCTTTAGAAAAGCCATATTCTTGCATAAGCTCACTTTCACTGGGTAATTCTTGCTTTGGCAGTAAAATTCCATCGGTTATTTTGCTTTTTATATCGTTATAAACCGCTTTGTATTTACTCACTTTTTCACTCCATTTTTTACTTTTATTCCTTATTTAAACCTGCAATAGAATACCATAAAACCTCATAGTTATACGTATAGTTTTTGTGATTAAAATCACACTTTTACGAAAACATTTAAACTTTTACGTAAAAGTTATTGTGTAAAATAAAATTTAGATTAGAATCTCTACAACTTTTACTTCTGAAGGGAAAAATTATGCTTACTCGGTCAAGTGGTGTTTTAATGCATATCACCTCATTACCTAATGCATTTGGAATTGGTAGTTTTGGACAATCTGCTTATGATTTTGTGGATTTTTTAGTTGAAACGAAACAAACCTATTGGCAAATCCTTCCATTAACCACCACCAGCTACGGTGATTCTCCTTATCAATCCTTCTCTGCTATTGCAGGTAACACGCATTTAATTGATTTTGCTTTACTCACCCAAATGGGTTTATTGCAAGAAACGGATTATGCTTCGGTTAATTTTGGTGATGATCCGACAAAAGTAGATTACGAGCGCATTTTTCATGCACGTCGCCCGATCTTAGAAATTGCCGTCAAACATTTCCTCGCCGATAAAAAATACCAAGCAGCCTTCAAAAACTTTGAAAAAAGCAACCACACTTGGTTGGAAGACTATGCGGAATTTATGGCAATCAAAGAGCATTTCGGCAATAAGGCTCTACAAGAATGGGAAGATAAACAGATTGTTGCCCGTCAACCGAAGGCGCTTGCAAAATACCGTGCAATGCTGACGGAGCAAATTCAGTATTTCAAAGTAACGCAATATTTCTTTTTCCAACAATGGTTGGTATTGAAAAATTACGCTAATCAAAGAGGAATTAAAATTATCGGCGATATGCCAATTTATGTGGCAGCAGACAGCGTCGAAGTGTGGACAATGCCAGAACTCTTCCAATTAGATAAAGAACGCAATCCACTTTTCGTTGCCGGTGTTCCTGCCGATCAGTTTAGCGCCACCGGACAGCTTTGGGGCAATCCGCTTTATAACTGGGCTGAACATAAGAAACAAGGCTATGCTTGGTGGATTCATCGTATTGAGGAAAGCTTTAAAATTTATGATGTACTTCGTATCGATCATTTCAAAGGTTTCTCCGATTATTGGCAAGTGGATGGTAAAGCAGACATTGCCAAATATGGTAGCTGGCAGCCAGGCCCGGGATATGATTTGTTCAAAGCAGTAAAAGCACAGCTAGGTGATTTGCCGATTATTGCCGAAGATCTCGGGAATATTGATGAAAAAGCGAAGAAATTACTGGTTGATTGCGGTTATCCCGGTATGAAAATTTTGCAATTTGGTTTTGAGGATGTAAGTGGTGAAAGCCTGGATAGCCCACATTACTGCATTCCGCATTGCATCGCCTACACCGGCACGCACGATAATGATGTCACAAATGGTTGGTATGATGGCTTAACGTCGAAACAGCAACAATATATCAATGCTTATACCCATCGTGCTGTGGATGAATCTGTTTGTCAGGCAATGATTCGCCAATTATTTGCTACCGTAAGTAATACGGCGATTGCCACCATGCAAGATATTTTAGATTTGCCCGCCAGCTCAAGAATGAATATTCCTTCTACTATAGGTGGAAACTGGGAATGGCGAATGCAAGAAAGCGATTTAACCAACGCCAAAAAAGATTTCTTAACCCAAATAACCACGTTATATGGACGCGCCAATAAGGAAAAAAGAATGATTAAATTTAGTGAATTTGTACAGCAAACAACAAACAAAAAACTTGAAAAGTTAAGTGATCATGCCATTTACGTACAGTTATTAAACTATGTTAAAACCCTTGCTGAGAATAAAGGAAAAAATACGGCTAAACGTAAGGTTTACTATATTTCTGCGGAGTTTTTGATTGGTAAATTACTGTCTAACAATTTAATCAATCTTGGCGTATATCAAGAAATCAAAGATGAATTGGCGCAGGCAGGAAAATCACTAAGCCATATTGAAGATATTGAACCGGAACCGTCTTTAGGGAACGGTGGATTAGGTCGTTTAGCTTCCTGTTTTATTGATTCCATGTCCACACTCGGGCTAAATGCGGAAGGTGTAGGCTTGAATTACCATTGCGGTTTGTTTAAACAAGTCTTTAAAAACAATGAGCAACATGCTGAACCAAATGATTGGATTGAAAAAGAGTCTTGGTTAATCCCGACAAATATCCGTTATGAAGTACCATTTAAAGACTTCACTTTAACCTCTAAATTAGATCGAATTGATATTCTAGGTTACAAGAAAGACACCAAAAATTATCTCAACTTATTTGATATTGAGTCCATTAATCATAAATTGATTAAAAAAGGTATCACCTTTGATAAAACAAAAATCAAAGAAAATCTGACCTTATTCCTTTATCCGGATGACTCCGATAAAAACGGTGAATTATTACGTATTTATCAGCAATATTTTATGGTCTCCAATGCGGCGCAGTTATTAATTGATGAAGCCATTGAACGTGGCAGTAATTTACATGATTTAGCCGATTATGCCTATGTGCAAATTAATGACACGCACCCATCCATGGTAATTCCGGAATTGATTCGCTTATTAACGGAAAAACATCGTATTAAATTTGCAGAAGCGGTAGAAATCGTGCGCAATATGGTGGGCTACACAAACCATACGATTCTTGCCGAAGCCTTAGAAAAATGGCCTTTAGCTTATTTAGAAGAAGTGGTTCCACATTTAGTGAAGATCATCAAAAAACTGAATAAATTAGTGCAGAAAGAATATCCGAATCCTGATGTACAAATCATTGATAAGCAAAAACGCGTCCATATGGCGCATATGGATATTCATTTTTCAAACTCTGTGAACGGTGTGGCGGCATTACACACGGAGATTTTGAAAAATTCCGAACTCAAAGCGTTTTATGAAATATATCCTGAGAAGTTTAATAATAAAACTAACGGAATCACCTTCCGTCGTTGGTTAGAATTTTCTAACCAAGCGTTATCCGCTTATATTAAACAACTTATCGGCGATGAGTACTTACATGATGCAACACAATTAGAAAAACTGCTTGCCTTTAAAGATGACAAAAAAGTGCATCAAAAATTAGCTGAAATTAAATTCCAGAATAAATTGGCACTGAAAACCTACCTTAAAGAAAATAAAGGCATTGAATTAGATGAGAATTCCATTATCGATACGCAAATTAAGCGTTTCCATGAATATAAACGTCAACAAATGAATGCACTTTACGTGATTCATAAATACCTTGAAATCAAAGCAGGTAAACTGCCGAAACGTAAAATTACCGTGATTTTCGGCGGGAAAGCCGCACCGGCTTATGTGATTGCACAGGATATTATTCATTTAATTCTTTGCTTGTCTGAGTTAATCAATAACGATCCGGATGTGAATCAGTATTTAAACGTCTATTTAGTGGAAAACTACAATGTCAGTGTGGCGGAAAAATTAATTCCGGCAACAGATATTTCAGAGCAAATTTCCCTTGCCTCAAAAGAAGCTTCAGGAACGGGCAATATGAAATTTATGCTGAATGGCGCATTAACCTTGGGCACAATGGACGGTGCAAACGTGGAAATTGCAGAATTAGCCGGAGCGAAAAATATTTACACTTTCGGTAAAGATTCGGAAAGCATTATTAAACTGTATGAAACTGCCGGTTATGTTTCAAAAGATTACTATAAAAAGGATAAATACATTAAAAGAGCGGTCGATTTTATACTTGATTCTACGCTGGTAAAACTGGGCAATGAAGTGCGTTTAAAACGTCTATATGATGAATTGCTCAATAAAGACTGGTTTATGACCTTAATTGATTTTGATGCGTATGTGAAAGCAAAAGAACAAATTTTGGCGGATTATGAAGATCAAGATAGCTGGAACAAAAAAGTAATTCATAACATTGCCAAAGCCGGTTTCTTCTCATCGGATCGTACCATTGCGCAATATAATACCGATATTTGGCATTGTGAGGATTAAGGGGAACGTATGAAACTACTCACCCTCAACGTACACGCCTGGTTAGAAGATAACCAAGCGGAAAAAATCGACATTATTGCCGACACCATTCTTGAAAAGGGCTACGACATCGTTGCCCTACAAGAGGTGAATCAATTAATGTCAGCTCCCCTAATTTCACAAGCATTAAAGCAAGATAACTATGGCGTTGTGTTACTGAATAAAATCAATCAACGAGTGACACAAAAATATTCGCTATTTTGGAGCAATTCACATATTGGCTACGATAAATATGACGAAGGCATCGCCTTTTTAACCCGCTTGCCGGTTTATGACGTGGATGCTTTTTATTGCAGCCAACATCAGCGCCTCGATTCTATCCTCTCTCGCAAAATTATTGGCTTAACCGTGGAATATCAAGGCCAACTTGTAGATTGTTATTCCTGCCATATCAACTTGCCGAATTGCGCAGGTGAAAATCAACTGGACAACATTCGCAATATCCTAGAGCGCACCCAAAGCCGAAATCTTAAAATTTTGATGGGTGATTTCAATACGGATGCAATCAGCGCTCCAAACGCTTATCAGAAAATCAAATCTCTCGGTTTGCTTGATACTTTTGAGATTGCGGAACAGAAAGATAGCGGGATTACTGTTGAAAAAGCAATTGATGGCTGGAAAGGCCACAGCGAAGAAAAACGATTAGACTATATTTTTTTAAATCAAACAAAAAGGGTTTTATCGAGTCAGGTGGTTTTTAATGGCAAAAATAAACCGGTAGTTTCCGACCATTTCGGTTTGGAAGTCGAGCTTACATTGTAGGAGAACATACATGAAAAAATTGCTCAGTTTTGAATTTTGGCAAAAATTCGGCAAATGCCTGATGGTGGTAATTGCCGTGATGCCTGCTGCAGGTTTAATGGTGAGTATCGGTAACTCATTACCGTTAATTAGTGATGTCGAATGGCTGGCGCGTGTAGGTAATATCATCGCGCAAATCGGTTGGGGCATTATCGGTAACCTGCATTTGTTATTTGCTTTAGCCATTGGTGGCAGTTGGGCGAATGAGCGTGCAGGTGGTGCATTTGCCGCAGGCCTTGCCTTTATTTTAATCAACTTGATTACCGGTCATTTCTTCGGCGTAAAAATTGAAATGCTGACCGATCCGAATGCCCATGTCAGCACCATCTTGGCAGGTGACATTCCGGTAGCCAACTACTTTGTGAATATCCTTGGACAACCTGCATTAAATATGGGTGTATTTGTAGGGATCATCGCCGGTTTTGTAGGGGCTACCACCTTTAACAGCTACTACAATTTCCGCAAACTGCCTGAAGTACTTACCTTCTTTAACGGTAAACGCTTTGTGCCATTCGTAGTGATTTACCGTTCCGTTTTAGTATCGTTAGTGTTGGCGGTATTTTGGCCGGTGGTACAAACCGGGATCAATCATTTCGGCGAATGGATTGCTAACTCACAAGACTCCGCGCCTATCCTTGCGCCTTTTGTTTACGGCACATTAGAACGTCTTTTACTACCTTTCGGTTTACACCATATGCTCACTATTCCGATGAATTATACGTCATTGGGTGGTACCTATGAATTCTTAACCGGTATGCAACAAGGCAAACAAGTATTTGGACAGGACCCGTTATGGCTCGCTTGGATCAGTGATTTAATCAACCTGAAAGACGCGGGCAATATGACGCAATATAACGAGCTCCTCTCAACAGTGACCCCGGCGCGCTTTAAAGTGGGTCAAATGATCGGTTCAAGCGGTATTCTAATGGGAATTACGCTCGCCATGTACGTGAACGTTGATCCGGATAAGAAAACCATCTACAAAGGGATTTTCCTTTCTTCTGCCCTTGCCGTGTTCTTAACCGGCGTAACAGAACCTATCGAGTATATGTTTATGTTCGTTGCACTACCGCTTTACCTTGTTTATGCGGTCATCCAAGGTTGCGCATTTGCCATGGCAGATATTGTGAACTTACGCGTTCACTCATTCGGTAACATTGAGTTTTTAACCCGTACGCCAATGGCGATTAAAGCGGGCATCGGCATGGATCTTATCAACTTCATTTGGGTATCCGGTGTGTTTGCGGTCGCTGCCTTCTTAATTGCGAATTTCATGATTAAGAAACTCAACTTAGCCACCGCCGGTCGCAACGGCAACTACGATGCGAAAGGCACTGATGAAGCCCCTATTGAGGAGAAAAAAGTCGCTAATGCCAGTGCACAAGTGGTGCAAATCATCAACCTTCTTGGTGGACGCAACAATATTGCCGAGGTAGATGCTTGTATGACCCGTTTACGTATCACAGTGCATAATCCTGAATTAGTGGGCGATGTAGCAGCTTGGAAACAAGCAGGCGCAATGGGTTTTATTGTTAAAGGCACAGGCATTCAAGCCATTTATGGACCAAAAGCCGATGTACTGAAATCGGATATTCAAGACCTACTCTCTTCCGGAGTTGAAATTCCGAAAATGTAACAATATTTCAGTGCAGATAAACAAAAAGTAGGGTTAAAATGATCTGACCCTAAAAATCTAGACTATTAATTTAAGGGCGGAGTTCTATAATCTATAGAACTCCGCCCTTTCTATTTATCTTAAATATTTCACGGTGATAGTAATAAATTGTAGAAAATCAAACCTGATCTGACACTCCCCCATTTAAAAATTCGTGCCTCTCAGATTAATTTGAGCTTAAATTTGATAGTTATAATATAACAACGTTTAAATACAAAACCCCGCGTTGAGTTACGCGGGGCTTTGTTTAATGATTTGGTGCCTAGGGTCGGACTCGAACCGACACGGTTATTCACCGGCGGATTTTGAATCCGCTGCGTCTACCAATTTCGCCACCCAGGCTTGGGAACGCGGAGATTATACGTATATCGAAACACGTAGCAAGTAAAAATTTCAGGATTTTGATTGATTGATTTAAATTTAAACAAAACAGTTTATTTAAGATAAAAAATATCGCCAAATAAAAGCACCGATTAAAATACATAACATGATTAAAATTTGTACTAGTCTTTTCTTCGTTAATTTTTCCGTTGCCATCTTCTTAAAATGCCTATTTAGTGTTAAAATTCTTGCGTTAGATCAATTTTACATTATTTTTTAAATAAAATCTGAGGGCTAAATGAAAAATTTCGTTTCAGAAACTAAGGCAGGACGCCGAGTTCAATCGGGAGGTTGTGCTATCCATTGCCAGGATTGCAGTATTAGCCAACTATGTATTCCTTTCACATTAAATGAACACGAACTTGATCAACTCGATAATATTATCGAACGTAAAAAACCCATCCAAAAATCCCAAGTCTTATTTAAAGCCGGCGACTCGCTTAATTCAATTTATGCCATTCGTTCCGGCACCATTAAAAGCTACACAATCAGTGAAGCCGGCGAAGAACAAATCACTTCTTTCCATTTACCGGGAGATCTCGTGGGCTTTGATGCCATCAACAATATGCAGCATCCAAGCTTTGCCCAGGCTTTAGAAACGGCAATGGTGTGTGAAATTCCTTTCGATATTTTAGATGACTTGGCGGGCAAAATGCCTAAACTACGCCAACAAATTATTCGTTTAATGAGTAGCGAAATTAAAAGTGATCAAGAAATGATTTTGTTGCTTTCCAAAATGAATGCTGAAGAACGCTTGGCTGCATTTATTTATAATCTGTCCAAGCGCTACTCTGCCCGCGGTTTCTCAGCCAAAGAATTCCGACTAACTATGACACGTAGCGATATCGGCAATTACCTCGGTTTAACCGTGGAAACAATCAGCCGTCTTTTAGGTCGTTTTCAAAAACTTGGCGTACTTTCTGTACAAGGTAAATACATTATCATCAATGATATCAATGCCTTAGTTGAACTTACCGGCACCAACAAAACTAAAATTACCATGGCGGAATAGGAAAAAGCGTGAAACTTTCACGCTTTTTTATATCAACTTTCCGGGCTCATTCCTTGTTATCGAATCCATTTTTTCTTATGCTATCTGCGTCCATCACGGAGGTTATATGAAATTTAAAAATATCTTAGTCGTTCTCAATCCCGACAATGAAAAACAATACGCTCTCGCCCGCGCCGTACGTTTGGTAAAAGAGCAAGAAAATGTTGATAAAGTGAAAATCACGACGCTTCTCGCCGTTTACGATTTATCTTACGAAATGTCCGCCCTGCTTTCTTCCGAAGAACGTGAAGAAATGCATAAAACCGCCATTGAACAACATCGTCAAGCGGTGCAATTTTATTTGGATAAATACGCCGATCCCCAAATTGAATTTGAATCTCACATTGTTTGGAACAGCAATGAAGCAGAAGGCATTCGTGAAGATGTAGAAAAAAACGACTACGATCTCGTTGTGAAATATACTAAAAACGAAGAAAGTTTTACCTCGCTGATTTTCACGCCGGTGGATTGGCAATTATTGCGTAAATGCCCGGTGCCTGTGCTTATCGTGCGTGACGGCGACTGGAAACACCAACGTCGAATTCTCATTGCGGTAAACGTATCCGGTGAACAAGAATACCAAGACAAATTTAACCAAGAATTAGTCGAAACCGGTATGTCATTGGCCGAAAATCTCAACCGTGGTAACGTTCACCTTGTTGCAGCCTACCCCGTTACGCCAATTAATATGGCGATTGATTTACCGGAATTTAACACTTCGGGTTATGAAAACGGCATTCGCGGTCAGCATTTAATCAATATGAAAGCGCTTCGCCAAAAATTCGCGATCGATGAAGATCACACCCATGTACGCGAGGGTTTCCCTGAAGAGGTCATTCCCGAAGTCGCAAAAGAAATTGAAGCAGAACTTGTCATTCTCGGTACCGTCGGGCGCACGGGGTTATCCGCAGCGCTTTTAGGTAACACAGCTGAACACGTCATCAGCAAATTAAGCTGTAATTTGCTTGCGATTAAACCGTCCAAAAAAGAAGATTAATTGCCCGATAGATTATTGCATCAACTTGAAATGACGCAGGTTGAGCGAGTCTGAACCAAATTTGCTCTTCCCGATTCTTTACTCAAAATAGCACCGCATTGGAAGTAGTCCAATGCGGTGCTATTTTTACACTCCAACTTTTTACATCTCAATTTAGCGAGACAATGCGCAACAAGATGAACGGTTCTTTGGTTAAAAATGTATGAAAAACCCACTGCGCTTTTGTGATCATCCTCACAAATTTAATTATTCCTTGAAATAGTATTTTAATGTACGCACGCTTTTCCCTATACTTTTACGCCTACTCTCCAAGATTTACTTTCTACCATTTATTTCAACGTATTTTTAAAAGGAAAGAACACATGAAAAAAACATTTATTGCGGGATTATTACTCCTTGCCGGCACAGCTCAAGCGCATGAAGTTTGGGTTGCCGCACCATCGCAATTAAAAGCGGATACGGTTTTAAAAGCAGAACTGGCTTATGGCGATTATCCCTATGTAGAGAAAATTCCGGAAGCGCGTTTGCACATTTTTGCGCCACTGAAGATGATTAATCAAGATGGCGAACAACAAACTTTGCTACAAACCGGCGAGAATTATCAATATCAATCCGAAAAACCGTTAAAAGCGGGTTCTTATTGGGTAACTGCAACTTATCAACCGACCTTTTGGTCGCAAAATGCCGAAGGTTGGAAAATGGATAATTTACCAAATACACCGAACGCGGTTTATTGCGAACAAACCCAAATGTTCGGCAAAGGCTTAGTGAATGTTGGAAAACAGCCTGTAAATGCTGATATGGCGATGACCCGTGTGGGATTGCCGCTTGAAATCGTGCCGTTGAAAGATCCGAGTAAAGTCAAAGTGGGCGAGCCTTTCCCTGTTCAAATTTTTTATAACGATATGCCTCTTGCCGGCGAAACAGTAATCGCAACGGCGGATACGGTGGTTGTAAAAGATTTGGAGGCGTCAACCGGGCATCGCGAACCACAAGGTTTTTCCGGTAAAACTGATAGCCAAGGCCGCGTGAATATTATTCCGTTAATTGAAGGAATCTGGAAAATCAAAGTGATTCATAAAACACCATTTGCCGATCAAGCGGTTTGCCAACAATCCGCAAGCTACTCCACCTTGATTTTGCCGGTGGGCAAAGGACTCGCCAAACTACCGCCGAAGCCTGAGCATCATCATTAAAAAAAACATTAAAGAAAAAAAGTGCGGCTGATTTGCTCAACCGCACTTTTTTAATTCCGATTAGATTCGTCTCACCTGCCAGAAGGTTTTCGACCAAAACGGTGAGTTCATGGAAGAATAAATTACCCCGCCTTTCGTTGAGGCATGCAAAAATTTATCCTCTTTCACATAAATCCCCACATGATAACCGTTCGGCCCGAGTCCAGTTTTAAAAAATACTAAATCGCCGGTCTGAATCTCTTCTTTATGCACTAATTTGCCGTGATGAGCTTGCTCTTTTGTGGTGCGTGGAAGCGCAATGTTAAAGCGATCCATAAAAGTTTTTTGTACAAATCCCGAACAATCAATTCCCTTACGCGACTGCCCGCCTAATACATAAGGCGTGCCCGCCCAATCATATTGCTGTTCGCTCAACAAGGTGATTGCCATAATCGGATCATTAATACTGCCTTTGTAATTAATGGCATAGTCCTCCCCGCCGAAACGGTTTGAGGAACAGGCGAATAACAGCATACTTATAAAAAAACATAAAAAGCTATTGATAAATTTCATTTTCTTATCTCGACATATAAATAAAAAAGTATGATCCAAATAACCGAAATATACAACGCGGAAATTACTCTCATAAAATAGCACCGCATTGGAGGCGGTTCCAATGCGGTGCTATTTGGGCACATCAATTTATGCTTCTAATCGCCAATCGTTTTATGCATTTAAATGCATAAGCCCCGCAGATAACCGCGCTTTTTCCGGCTATTTTATTGATTATTCTTAATCGCTTTTTCCACTCGAGCTCGTAGTTTTTGTCCCGGTTTGAATGCAACGACACGACGTGCTGAAATCGCTACGCTTTCACCGGTTTTGGGATTACGTCCCGGGCGGGAAGATTTGTCACGTAATTCAAAGCTACCGAAACCCGATAATTTCACTTTATTACCGGATTCAAGGGATAGACGAATTTCTTCAAAAAAGTTATCTACCAAACTTTTAGCTTCCGATTTTTGTAACTGATATTTCTCAATCAGATATTCCGTAATATCGATCTTTGTTAGCGTCATAAGTTAATCCCTTAATTCAGCGTTAAAACGTTGTTTAACTTCATTTAAGACGGCAGAAATAACGGCATTAATATCCTCGTCTTCTAAAGTTTTTTGATTGTCTTGTACGATTAAACTGATGGCAAGACTTTTCGCCCCGTTCGGTATGCCGACACCTTTATAAACGTCGAATAAATTAACCTGCGTCAGTTTCTCACCACCGGCCTGTTTACAAGCTTCAAGCACATCACCGGCGGCAACATCGTCTGCCACTACAAGCGCTAAATCTCGACGGTTGGCGGGGAATTTTGAAATTTCCTTGGCCTGTACCAGATTACGCTTCGCAATAGCGCGCCATAAAATTTCAAAGACAATCGCTTTACCGTTTAAACCTAATTTTTGTGCGATGAACGGATGAATTGTGCCGATAAAACCGATTTCTTCGCCGTTTAATTCAATTGCGGCGGATTGACCGGGATGCAACGCGTCAAAGGCTTTTGCCACAAAGCGAATGTCGTCACGTACACCGGTTAAAGAAAGCAAACTTTCCAAATCGCCTTTTAAATCAAAGAAATCAACCGATTCCGCTTTGCTGTTCCAGCTTTCGTTTTTGGCTGATCCGCTAATGACTGCACTTAACACGAATTCTTGACGCACGCCAAATTCTGCCTTCGCATCGGGAATAAAACGTAAGCCGGTTTCAAATAAACGCACACGATTTTGTTGACGATTTTGATTATATAGCACCGCATTGAGCAAGCCACTGAGCAAGGAAACACGCATAGCCGACATTTCTAGCGAAATCGGATTCGGCAATATTAATGCCGCTTGGTTCGGATGTAATAAAGTTTGAACTTTTGGATCAACGAAACTGTAAGTAATCGCCTCTTGATAATCGGCGTCCACCAATGCGGTCTTAATGCGCGCTAAGTCCAGCTCCGCTTCTTTGTGCTCACGCATACGTAAATGCGCTAGCGGGGCGTTATTCGGAATACTGTTATAGCCATAAATGCGCGCCACTTCTTCAATGAGATCTTCTTCAATTTCAATATCAAAGCGCCAGCTTGCTGAAGTTACGGTCCAAACATCATCAGCGAATTGAACGCTAAAACCTAAACGTTGGAAAATTTCCGTAACGGTTTCGGTTTCAATGCGGTGCCCGAGCAAAGCATCTAATTTTTCGCGACGAAGTCGTACGGTTTTTACTGTAGGTAAGAATTCCTGGCTGACGGCCTCGTTAATTTCCCCTGCTTCACCGCCGCAAATCTCAAGCAATAAGGCCGTTGCGCGTTCCATGGCGTTACGCGCCAACTCAAAATCTACGCCGCGTTCAAAGCGGTGTGACGCATCGGTGTGTAAGCCATATTGTCTTGCGCGGCCGATAATGGCCAAGGGGGCAAAAAATGCAGCTTCTAAAATCACATCTTGGGTTTCGGCAGTAACGCCGCTCGCTTGTCCACCAAAAATCCCCGCCATGGCTAGCGGACCGTTTTGGTCTGCAATAAGCAAAGTATTCGGTCGTAATTTTGCGGTTGTGCCGTCGAGCAATACTAATTCTTCCCCTTCTTTAGCCAAGCGCACTTGAACCGGTTGAACCACTTTTGCCGCATCAAATGCGTGCATCGGCTGGCCTAACTCAAGCAAAATATAGTTAGTGATATCCACTACCGGATCAATTGAGCGAATGCCGCAGCGGCGTAATTTTTCTTGCAACCAAATCGGTGATGCGGCTTTTACGTTTACCTTTTTCACCACGCGTAATAAATAACGCGGACAGGCTTGTGGCGCCTGCAATTCAATTGCTACTTTAGCGGACGTCGCCACGGGCACCGCATTGAAAGATGGCGGATTGACAGGTTGTTTATTCGCAACGCCGATTTCACGTGCAATGCCGGCGATGCTTAAGCAATCCGCGCGATTCGGCGTTAAACTGATTTCAATCGCTTTATCATCTAAACTTAAATATTCGCGAAGGTTCGCGCCGATCGGCGCATCTTGCGGCAATTCGATGATACCATCAGCTTCAACATCAATGCCTAATTCGGAGAAAGAGCAAAGCATCCCTTCCGAAGGCTGGCCGCGTAATTTGGTTTTCTTGATTTTAAAATCACCCGGCAACACGGCTCCTTCGGTGGCACATGCCACTTTTAAACCTTGACGACAGTTCGGTGCACCACATACGATGTCCAATAAACGTTCGCCGCCCACATTAACTTTGGTAACGCGTAATTTATCTGCATCAGGATGCTGCGCGCATTCGACCACTTCGCCGACAACCACGCCAGTAAAATCGCCCGCCACCTTTTCCACGCCGTCCACTTCTAGACCGAGCATGGTAATTTGTTCGCATAATTGTTCGGTCGAAATTGCCGGATTAACCCATTCTCTTACCCACTGTTCGCTAAATTTCATTATTCTTTATCCTTCAAAATTGTGATTTCTATCGCTTTTGGCCGAAGTCATTATTTAAATTGTTTTAAGAAACGGAGATCGTTCTCAAAGAATGAACGCAAATCTGTGACGTTGTAGCGTAACATGGTTAAACGCTCTACACCCATACCGACGGCAAAGCCAGAATATTCATTCGGATCGATGCCTACGTTACGCAACACATTCGGGTGCACCATACCGCAACCTAACACTTCAAGCCATTTACCGTTTTTGCCCATGACATCCACTTCCGCAGAAGGCTCAGTGAACGGGAAATAAGACGGACGGAAACGCACTTGCAAATCTTCTTCAAAAAATGCGCGTAGGAAATCGTGTAACAAGCCTTTTAATTCGGTGAAATTAGCATTTTTATCTACATACAATAATTCAATTTGGTGGAACATCGGCGTGTGGGTTTGATCGTAGTCGTTACGATATACGCGTCCCGGCACCATAATGCGAATTGGCGGACGCATTTTTTCCATCGCGCGGATTTGTACGCCGGAAGTTTGCGTACGAAGCAATAATTCGGGATTAAACCAGAAAGTATCATGATCGGCACGCGCCGGGTGATGTTTCGGAATATTTAACGCATCAAAATTATAATAATCACTCTCGATTTCCGGCCCGTTTTCTACGGAAAAACCTAACTCAGAAAAGAATTGCGTCACACGATTAATTGTTATCGTTACCGGGTGTAAACCGCCTTTTTCCACTTTCTTACCCGGTAAAGTGACGTCTACACGCTCTTTTTCTAATTTTGCATTAAGTTCGGCTTGCTCCCACTCCGCTTTCTTGGCATTTAAAAAATCGAGTGCGATTTGTTTTGCTTCATTAATTTTAGCCCCTAATGCCGGACGTTCTTCTGCCGCAACGTTGCGAAGTTCTTGCATTAATTGAGTAAAATGACCTTTTTTACCAAAGTATTCAACGCGAATTTCATCTAACGCTGCTAAACTTTTGTTCTCAATCATATCAATCGCCGATTTTGCTTTTTCAACAAGATCTTTCAGATGTTGCATAATTTCCTCTGACTAATTTCCATTGCTTAAAATGGCGCTAATAATAATACCTATACATTAAAAAATCACGTTTTTATTTGAATTCCTTGGATTTAATCCGAGTCAATAAATAATGAAAATTTTGACCTTCATCACAGAAATCTTTATTAATTTCAATAGAATAAAAACGGAATTGTTGTATTTAGGAGGTAGCTATGTGGAAATCGATCTCTCAAGTCTTAGCGGATCAATTCGGTGCTTATTACTTGATTAAAGAAAAAGAATGCGTTCACCGCGGCGAAATTCATGAAGCTTGGATTATTAGCGACGGTATTCAAGCGGTATTCGTCAAAGCCAATGAGCGGTCCTATCGTTCCATGTTTCGAGCCGAGGCCGACCAACTTGAGATGTTACGAAAAATAAACGCATTTCGACTTCCTATGGTTTATGGCGTCGGGTGTTCGTCAAATCACAGTTTTCTTCTTCTTGAAGCACTTCCTATTTCGCAACAATCTTCATTAATCGAAGATTTCGGTACTCAGTTAGCCCGGTTGCATCAGGTTTCCGGTACAAAATATTATGGATTGGATTTTGATACTTGGTTAGGTTCCGTTCATCAGCCAAATAAGTGGCATGCCAGCTGGGCAAAATTTTTTAGTGAACAACGTATTGGTTGGCAATTGCAGCTTTGTAAAGATAAAGGTTTGGATTTCGGCAATATCGATCAAATCGTTCAATCGGTAGCTAAAAAACTAGCCAAACATAATCCGAAGCCATCTCTTTTACACGGCAATTTATGGATTGAAAATGTTTGTATTGTAAATGGCGAAACCGCTACTTATGATCCGGCTTGTTATTGGGGCGATAGAGAATGCGATCTCGCGTTCAGTGAACTTTTTGAACCATTCCCGATAAAATTCTACGAAAATTATGATCGCGCTTTCCCGATAGACCGAGAAGGTTACGCAGAAAGAAAACACATTTATCAACTTTATTATTTATTGAATTTCAGCCAACGTTTTTTAGGAAACTATGTTCATCTCACGCAAAAAACATTAGATAAGCTGCTAGAACGCTAATTAATTTGCAGATAAAAAATAGCACCGCATTGGAATGGGTTTCAATGCGGTGCTATTTTTGAGTTGGAATTATTTTTGATAGAGCAGACTCGGACCGCGTAATCCGCCGTTTACATTTGCCCCTTCTTGTTGCAATTTCAGAGAAGAACCGCTTGAAGTAATTTCTACGCGGCGATTAGGACGCAAGCAGTCTTTTTCTTCTTGGCTTAAATGCGCATATCCGTTGCAAACTTTCACTTGATAATTTTTACCGTAACCGATAGCTGTGATTTGTGCAACCACACCATCCTCTACCAAACGAGCTTTAACACGGTTTGCACGACGTTGCGAAAGCTCCATGTTATAGGCATCAGAACCTAAATGATCGGTAAACCCCGCAACCTTAACATCTTTTACATTTGATGTTTTCAATTGCTGCGCAATGTTATCAACCATTTCTTTACCTTGAGGGGTAAGACTATCCTCATTAAAATTGAATAAGAAATCACCACTCAAAGTAAATGAGGTGTTATCGTTACAGCCGTTTGGATACCAGAAGAAGCTTTGTGCCTGGTAATTTTTGTCAAATAAGATTTTATATTGACAGATTTTGTGTGCACCGTTTTCACGATAGTTAAATACGTAATTCCATTCTCTTACATTGTATAATCCTTCGGAGAAATGCGGTTGACCGATTAGCGCGTACAATTGTTTTTTGTTCATACCGCGTTCGATCATCCGAACATTATCCCAATTCGGCCAGGTACCGGATTGACCGCCATTAATTTTCGGCCATACCAACTGAGGAACCTCAACGCCATTAACATTTTTGTACTCCGGTATCCCTTCCGCAGTGACTTCACTTAAATTACCACAAGCCGCTAAACTCGCTATTGCCGCAGCAGATAATAAAATACGAGACAATTTCATGTTTTTACCTTCTATTTAACGATTAAAGTGTAATCCCTAATATTAAGGAAAACACCATTCAAGCTATTGAATTAGAATAAAGAAACTATAAAAGTTTCGGCGCTTATACTAATCATAAAAACTGATTTTGTAAATAAAAGCCTCATCTAACGCACTTCATTTACAATATTTTTGCAAAATTAACGCATAAAATCCTGTGTATTTTTGTGCATATAACGTTGAATCAACGCATCGGCACTTTCTTCTACTTGACGTCCGAGTTTCTGCAATAACGGTTTTTTCACTTTGTAAGCGATGCCAATCACAGATTTATCTTTCATCGCTTCTAACAAAATATCATCACCGGTCGAAATCTCGTCCACCAGTCCTAATTCCAAAGCTTGCGAACCAAACCAATGCTCACCCGTGGCCACGTGATCAATATTCAATTTTGGTCGATATTGACTAACAAATTGCTTAAACAATTGGTGTGTTTCTTCTAGTTCTTGCTGGAATTTTCGTTTACCTTTTTCGGTATTTTCACCAAGCATTGTCACCGTGCGCTTAAATTCCCCTGCCGTCATCACGTCAACATCCACATCATGTTTTTTTAATAAACGATGAATATTCGGTATCTGTGCCACCACGCCAATTGAGCCGATCACCGCAAAGGGGGCGGCAATGATTTTGTCCGCCACACAGGCCATCATATAACCGCCGCTGGCGGCCACTTTATCCACCGAAACGGTTAATTTAATCCCCTTTTGTTTTAAACGCGCCAATTGCGAAGCGGCCAAGCCGTAACCATAAACGATGCCGCCCGCACTTTCCAGACGCAGTAAAACTTCATCTTGCGGTTTTGCTACGCTGACAATCGCCGAAATTTCTGCTCTCAATGCGG
Source organism: Rodentibacter sp. (assembly GCF_057314195.1). Lineage (NCBI taxonomy): Bacteria > Pseudomonadati > Pseudomonadota > Gammaproteobacteria > Pasteurellales > Pasteurellaceae > Rodentibacter > Rodentibacter sp. Next base: position 87,144 of record NZ_DBHLAM010000021.1, read on the forward strand.
TGCTCTGGGAGGCGTTCAGATCGCCTTTAAAATCTAAAACATAAAGACAGGGTTTTGTCTCATCAAGCACTTCGCCTTTTTTCAGTTTATCTTTTAATGCCTTATGTTTTTGTTTTTCCGCTTTCTTTTCGGCTTTTTCTTGCTGCTTTAATTCTTCTTCGGATAACTGAAAATCACGCAACTGTTTTACCGTATCTTGTAAATGCGCCGATAAGTCCGTTATAACTAATTCGCCTTGCTCATTGGCTCTGTGTCGACGTGCGGAAATAATAAACGCCGTAATCACCGCGATAACAACAAATAGCGTCAAAATTTCCAAAATAAAAATGCCGTAACCGACTAAAATTTCCGACCACATAAAAACTCCCTACAGATTGTTATTGATTATAGGCGCGCTATTCTACTTAAGTTGGTCATGAAGGCCATAAGTTTTTATGGAAAATTTTGCGATTTAAGGTAAACTAGGCGCATTTTTTTACGCCCTAATGAGTTGAGGTTTATATGTCTAAAGTTGCATCCGTTGTCGATGTGTTACAAGGAAACGTGGCGATTGGTGAAACCGTCACTGTGCGTGGTTGGGTGCGCACTCGTCGCGATTCTAAAGCCGGTTTATCCTTCTTAGCCGTGTATGACGGTTCATGTTTTGATCCGATTCAAGCGATCGTCAACAATGATATTGAAAATTACGAAAGTGAAATTTTACGCCTAACTACGGGCTGTTCCGTAATTGTTACCGGTCAAGTCGTGGAATCGCCGGCCGAAGGTCAAGCGGTCGAATTGCAAGCACAAAACGTCGAAGTAACAGGATTTGTTGAAGATCCCGACACTTACCCGATGGCAGCGAAGCGTCATTCTATCGAATATTTACGCGAAGTAGCTCATTTACGCCCACGTACCAATATCATCGGTGCCGTTGCCCGCGTTCGCCATTGTTTAGCGCAAGCGATTCATCGTTTCTTCCACGAACAAGGTTTTTATTGGGTGGCAACGCCGCTCATCACCGCATCGGATACGGAAGGCGCCGGTGAAATGTTTCGGGTTTCAACCTTAGATTTAGAAAACTTGCCTCGCGACGAAAAAGGCAAAGTAGATTTCAGTCAAGATTTTTTTGGCAAAGAATCTTTCTTAACGGTTTCAGGGCAATTAAATGGCGAAACTTACGCTTGCGCCTTAAGCAAAATTTATACATTTGGCCCGACTTTCCGTGCCGAAAACTCCAACACCACACGCCACTTGGCGGAATTCTGGATGATTGAGCCAGAAGTAGCTTTCGCAACACTCGCCGATAACGCCAAACTGGCCGAGGATATGTTGAAATACGTATTCCGCGCGGTTCTTAATGAACGCCGAGACGATTTAAAATTCTTTGAAAAACACGTCGATAAAGACGTGATTACGCGTTTGGAAAACTTTATTAATGCCGATTTTGCTCAAATCGACTACACCGATGCGATCGAGATATTATTAAAATCCGGTAAAAAATTCGAATTCCCGGTGTCATGGGGCATTGATCTTTCTTCCGAACACGAACGCTACTTGGCGGAAGAATACTTCAAATCGCCAGTAGTGGTAAAAAACTATCCGAAAGACATTAAAGCGTTCTATATGCGTTTAAATGACGACGGCAAAACTGTGGCCGCAATGGACGTTTTAGCGCCGGGTATCGGCGAAATTATCGGCGGTTCGCAACGTGAAGAACGTTTAGAAGTCCTTGATAAACGTATGGAAGAAATGGGATTAAACCCGGAAGATTACTGGTGGTATCGTGATCTGCGCAAATACGGTACCGTACCACATTCTGGTTTTGGTCTTGGTTTTGAACGTTTAATCGTTTATGTAACCGGCGTACAAAATATTCGCGATGTCATCCCGTTCCCACGCGCACCGAGAAACGCGAATTTTTAATTTTAAAACAGACCTAATTCTGACCGCACTTGTAATAAAGTGCGGTCAATTTTTTTCATGATTTTTAAGGAAAGCACCATGAACAAAATCGAGCAACTTTTCGCCAACAATTTAAGCTGGGCGCAACGTATGAAAGAGGAAAATTCCACCTATTTCAAAGAACTTGCCGATCACCAAACACCGCATTATCTCTGGATCGGTTGTTCCGATAGCCGAGTGCCGGCGGAAAAACTCACTAATCTCGAACCGGGCGAGCTTTTTGTTCATCGCAATGTGGCAAACCAAGTAATTCACACGGATCTAAATTGTCTTTCCGTGGTGCAATATGCGGTAGATGTGCTGAATATCGAGCATATTATCATTTGCGGACATACGAATTGCGGCGGTATTAAAGCGGCGATGGCGGATCAAGATCTCGGTTTAATTAACAACTGGCTATTGCATATTCGCGATATTTGGTTCAAACACGGGCATTTGCTCGGTAAACTGTCGCCGGAAAAACGTGCGGATATGTTGACCAAAATTAACGTAGCAGAACAAGTTTATAATCTCGGTCGCTCGTCCATCGTGAAAAGCGCATGGGAGCGCGGTCAAAAATTATCGTTGCACGGTTGGGTTTATGATGTGAATGACGGATTTTTAGTCGATCAAGGCGTAATGGCGACCAGTCGCGAATCCCTAGAGATTTCTTATCGCAATGCTATCGCGCGTTTATTAACGCTGGAAGAAGAGGATATTTTGAAAAAAGCACATAATGTTGAATAAAAAAAGTGCGGTAAATTTACCGCACTTCTTTTTTACTTAGTTTTTTACTTGCTTTTTCTACTTGACCTGTTCCGTTTGCATGTACAGTAAACGCTCAATATTGGTTAAATAATGTCCGAGCTCTTGAGTTTCCGGGCGATGAACGTAAGGAATTTTACCTAATAGCGGTGCATCAATATGATTTTCAAGAAATTCTACGATTTCCGCATAATGACTTAATAACGGATTAATACGATTTGCCACCCAGCCTAATAATGGTACGCCTAGATTCTGAATGGCTTGCACAGTTAATAATGCGTGGTTAATACAACCATCTTTAATGCCAACTACAAGCACCACGGGCATTTTGCGGGATTTCACCCAATCGGCAAAAGTTTTACCTTCAGCCATCGGCGTCAACAAACCAAACGACCCTTCCACCGCAACTGATTGATATTTTTGAGTTAATTCATCAAGCATTTGATTGATTTTAGCCAACTTTATACGTTCTTTGGCTTCAACCAACATTGGCAAAGTGTGATCAAAAGTATAAGCGTTAATTTCTTCGTAACTTACCGCCTGTTTGGTTGAATCCATCAAGGTCAGTACATCGTAATTTTCTTTATTATCGTAATCCGACGTGAAAGTTTGCTCGACAGGATAAACGCTCTCTTCCGAACTACAAGCAATCGGTTTAAAACCGACAATATTCACGCCTTTATTTTGCAAAGCTTGAATAATCGCGCGACAAGCCGTCGTTTTACCGACATTGGTATCAATCCCGGTAATAAAAAAGCTGCTCATTTTCCTCTCCTTTAAATTTTATTAGGCTTAAACTATGGCCTAAAAGAGCGCCGATTCTAAAAGAGTTTTTTTACGAGAAATTTGAGCTAACGCAAAATTTCGCGCCTTTCAGACAAGAATTAATCGATTATTTGATCTCACTCAAACTATTAAATAATCCGTCGTCTTGCTTAGGCACTTGTAAATAAAACCCTTGTGCCTCAAGTTTCTTGCAAACTTCCGCTTTATCGGCATTGTGAAGCGGTTTATTGCCGGCAAGATTAAACATCATAAGCAATTCGGGTTTACCGAAATGGCTTAGTAATGCATCCGGCACGGCGGAAAAATCATCACGCATCGGCACATAAAGATAATTTCCCGGTTTTTTGGGACTTTTATAAATACTACACAACATTTTGTTTTCCCTTTTCAACATCTCTACTGTTCGTTATAAAAATTCGCCGATATTACGCTAAAAACTAAAACTACTGTGCATTAGCGCGTCTATCGAAGTATCAAAATAGCACCGCATTGGAGCGGCTTCCAATGCGGTGCTATTTAGCAAGTTCAAATTCGACGCCAAGAGCAAGCCAAAACCGCTTGCCGCCTCAGAGTATTTTGTGCATTTTCGCCATTATTGCGTATCGATTTACAATATCTCCGTCGGGTAGTGATAATTTAAAATTTCACCCTTTCCGTCTTTATAATTGATTTGCGCGAGCGTCGCCGGATAAAAACTAATTGGATTACGCTTGCCGTAAAGCTCGGCGACGATCTCGCCGACTAAAGGCAAATGAGAAATGAGCAAAATATTTTTCATTCCCTCGTTTTCCAATACGGAAAGATAATCCGCCACCGATTCTGCGTTGCCGTAAGGCGTAATACCTTCCCAAATTTCTTGTAGCGACGAGAGTTCGCCGGCAAAAGCGCGATTAACTTGCTCGAAGGTTTCCTGCGCCCGCTGATAAGGGCTGACCAACACGCGTTCCAATGCGGTCGCGTTTAACTGCTTCGCAAGCCAAAGCCCTTGCGTAAAGGCTTGTTTTTTACCGTATTCCGTTAAACGACGCGCTTTGTCCGTTTTCGCCATTACTTCGGCTTCACCGTGACGCATAATAAAAATTTTCACGTAGCTTTCCTAACTTTAACCAAAAAATCGACCGCACCTTAAAGATGCGGTCAAAATGTATTAATTTGCTTTTACGGCTTCGGCGATTTGTTCCGCGCATTGTTGCGCTAATTCGCCGTCTTGGCATTCCACCATTACGCGAATCAACGGTTCAGTACCGGATTTGCGCAACAAAATTCGGCCTTTACCGGCCAAACGTTTTTCCGCATCGGCCGCCGCCACTTTCACCGCATTGCTGTCAAGTGGATTCGCACCGCCGGCAAAACGCACGTTAATTAATACTTGTGGGAATAATTTCACCGCGCCGGCCAATTCGTTTAACGAAAGTTTATGTTTTGCCATCGCCGCTAACACGGCTAGGGAGGCGACAATACCATCGCCGGTGGTATTTTTATCGGAAATAATGATATGGCCGGAATTTTCCCCTCCCAAGGTCCAATCGTTTTCCTGCATTTTTTCAAGCACATAACGATCGCCTACATTCGCGCGGAGAAAAGGCACACCAAGCATTTTAAGCGCGATTTCAAGGCTCATATTGCTCATTAAGGTGCCGACTACACCACCTTTTAATTGACCGGATCGCAAAGCTTCACGGGCAATGATGAAGAGAATTTGGTCACCATCCACTTTGTTGCCGAGGTGATCCACCATCATAATGCGGTCGCCGTCGCCATCGTAGGCCAAGCCGAGATCCGCTTTGGTTTCCAATACTTTTTCTTGCAATGCACGTACATCGGTCGCACCGCATCGTTCATTGATATTCACACCGTTCGGTTCACAGCCAATTTCGATAACATCCGCGCCTAATTCGCGCAATACATTCGGTGCGATATGATAAGTAGCACCATTTGCGCAATCTACCACGATTTTATAACCTTCCAAGCCTAAATGTGCCGGAAAAGTGCTTTTACAAAATTCGATATAACGTCCTGCCGCGTCATTAATGCGGCTGGCTTTCCCCAGCTCTGCCGACTCAACGCAATCCATCGGTTGTTCAAGCATGCTTTCAATTGCTTCTTCGATTTCATCCGGCAACTTTGTGCCTTGTGCAGAAAAGAACTTAATTCCGTTGTCGTAATAAGGATTATGCGAAGCAGAAATCACAATGCCTGCCTCTGCTCGAAAAGTACGGGTTAAATAAGCAATGGCTGGTGTCGGCATCGGGCCGGTGAATGCCGCGGATAACCCTGCTGCAGCTAACCCTGCTTCCAATGCGGATTCCAACATATAACCGGAAATACGCGTATCTTTTCCGATTAACACGGTTTTTGATCCTTGCGAAGCTAACACTTTGCCCGCTGCCCAGCCGAGTTTAAGCGCGAAATCAGGTGTGATGGGATAACTGCCGACTTTACCGCGTACGCCGTCAGTACCGAAATATTTGCGATTTGCCATAATGAAATTCCTTTAATTTCTTCTCTTTTCTAAATAATTAAGCATTTATTGTTGCCTGCCAAACTTTAAGCGCGTCCGCCGTAGCCGCCACATCATGCACGCGCAAAATTCTCGCACCGTTTTGTGCCGCAATTAACGCGCCAACCGCACTGCCGATAAGACGTTCTTCAACCGGTTTATCCAGCACCGCACCAATCATTGATTTACGCGATAATCCTACCAATAGTGGATAACCGTCTTCACAAAAAGTGGTTAATCGCTGCAATAATTGATAATTGTGTTGCACGGTTTTACCAAATCCGAAGCCTACGTCCCAAATTAAATTTTCTTTACGTACACCTGCCGCAATGCATTCTGCCGAACGGTTCCGCAAAAATGCCAACACATCTTGCACGACATCCGTATATTTTGGATTTGCTTGCATGGTGCGCGGTTGGCCTTGCATATGCATAATGCAAACAGGCAAGCCAAGCTCTGCGACGGCTTGCAAGGAATTCGGTTGTTGCAATGCACGAATATCATTAATTAAATCCATACCGACTTTTGCCGCTTCGCGCATCACAAGGGCTTTGGAAGAATCTACCGAAATCCAACAATCAAAACGCTGGCGCACCGCTTCCACTAAAGGCACGACACGCTGCAATTCTTCTTGCTCGGAGACCTCTTCCGCCATAGGACGAGTAGATTCGCCGCCAATATCAATAATTGCAGCACCCTCATTAAGCATTTTTTCCGCTTGGAAAAGCGCTTTGTCGAGACGAAAAAATCGCCCACTGTCCGAAAATGAATCAGGGGTGAAATTTAAAATTCCCATAATTTGAGGTGCGGATAAGTCCAGACATTTGCCATTGGCGTAAATTTTCATAAAAACGGTGATTTTCTAAGGTGAATTTGAGGTGCGGAATTATAACGAAATCAAGGAGGGAAAAAAACAATAAGAAAAAATAAAGCCTTTCCGTTTGGAAAGGCTTTGTTTGATTATTCGGAATCTTTTGAATTTTCAAGCGGCGTTTCTTCTGATTTTATTTCAGTTGTTGTGCTTGCATAAGCCGCTTGCGACGTTTTCGGTTCTTCCCAACCTGACGGTGGAGTCACCGGCTCACGCTTCATCAATTGCTTGATTTGCGCTTCTTCAATAGTTTCATATTTTACCAACGCATCTTTCATCGCGTGTAAGATATCCATATTGTCGATAAGCAGCTGTTTCGCACGTTGATAATTGCGATTCACAATCGCACGAACTTCTTCGTCAATCACATGAGCGGTTTCATCAGACATATGTTTGGCTTTCGCCATGGAACGCCCTAAGAACACCTCGCCTTCATCTTCGGAATAAAGAATCGGCCCGAGTTTGTCGGAGAAGCCCCATTGCGTCACCATATTACGGGCAATATTAGTCGCCACTTTAATATCGTTAGACGCACCGGTAGAAATATTTTCTTCACCGTAAATCAACTCCTCCGCCAAACGCCCCGCATATAGCGTAGAAAGTTTGCTTTCCAACTGTTTTTGGCTAATGCTGATTTGATCGCCTTCCGGCAAGAAAAAAGTAACACCTAAAGCACGACCGCGTGGAATGATCGTTACTTTATGCACCGGATCATGTTCCGGCACCAAATAACCGACGATCGCATGACCGGCCTCGTGATAAGCAGTGGATTCTTTTTGCTTGTCGGTCATGATCATGGTGCGGCGCTCCGGCCCCATATTGATTTTGTCTTTCGCTTTTTCAAACTCAAGCATCCCGACAGTACGTTTGTTCATACGTGCAGCAAACAACGCCGCTTCGTTCACCAAGTTTGCCAAATCTGCACCGGAATAGCCCGGCGTACCGCGCGCCAATGTCATCGCATCAACATCATCGGCTACCGGTACTTTACGCATATGAACTTTTAAAATTTGCTCGCGTCCTCGTACATCCGGCAAGCCTACAACTACTTGGCGGTCAAAACGTCCCGGTCGGGTTAATGCCGGATCAAGCACATCCGGACGGTTGGTCGCCGCAATAACGATGACGCCATCATTGCCACCAAACCCATCCATTTCCACCAACATCTGATTTAGGGTTTGTTCGCGTTCATCATGACCACCGCCTAAACCGGCACCGCGTTGACGTCCCACCGCATCGATTTCATCAATAAAAATCAAGCAAGGCGCGTTTTTCTTCGCCTGTTCGAACATATCACGCACGCGGGACGCCCCGACACCAACGAACATTTCAACGAAATCGGAACCGGAAATGGTAAAGAACGGCACTTTCGCTTCGCCGGCAATGGCTTTGGCAAGCAAGGTTTTACCGGTCCCCGGAGGTCCCACCATTAAAATTCCTTTTGGAATTTTACCGCCTAAATTTTGAAATTTATTCGGATCGCGTAAGAAATCAACTACTTCGCCCACTTCTTCTTTCGCTTCGTCACAACCTGCCACATCGGCAAAAGTCACTTTAATCTGATCTTGATTAAGCATTTTCGCACGGCTTTTACCAAAGCTCATGGCTTTCCCGCCACCGCCCTGCATTTGGCGCATAAAGAAAATCCAAACGCCTACAAGGAATAGCATCGGGAACCAAGAAATTAAGATTTGTGAAAGGAAACTGCGTTTCTCAAAGGGTGTGCCTTCCACTTTAACTTTCTTGCTAAGTAAGTCATCTAATAATTTCTTATCTTCCAACGGTGGCATAACGGTCATATATTTAGAACCGTCATTTTTGGTTACCGTAATTTCGTTCGTATCAAAACGCGCTTCTCTTACCTGACCATTACTTACGTCATAAACAAAAGTCGTATAATCGGTAGAACTCTCTGCCGAAGAGCCGTTGAAGCTTTGGTATGCTGTCATCATGACGACCGCAACCACAATCCAAAGGACTAAATTTTTGACCATATCGTTCAAAGTTTAACCTGCCTTTCCTTAAGTTAATAAATTCGACACAAGATACTATATATTGCCAACGCTGAAAAGCTATCGGAGCGATTAGCCTTTATACCCCATCGCCACAATATAAACTTCACGCGAACGCCCGCGCGACGCTTCTGGTTTACGGACTTTCACGATATTAAAAAGAGCGCGTATCTCTTTTAAATATTCGTCAAAACCTTCACCTTGGAATACCTTTACCACAAAACTGCCTTTGCTTGCCAACACTTGTTTGCACATATCCAAGGCGAGTTCCACCAAATACATCGCTCGCGGAATATCTACCGACGGCATTCCGCTGAAATTCGGTGCCATATCGGACAGCACCGCATCCACTTTGTCTTTACCGACGCGCTCTAACAAGGCATTCAATACTTTCTCATCACGAAAGTCGCCCTGTAAAAAATCCACCCCGACTATCGGATCCATTTCTAAAATATCGCAAGCAATCACTCTGCCCTTACCGCCGATTTGGCTCACCGCATATTGCGACCAACCACCCGGCGCAGCACCGAGATCAACCACCGTCATACCCGGCTTAAATAAATGATCCGTTTGTTGAATTTCATCAAGCTTAAAATAAGCACGCGAACGCAGTTTTTGTTTATGAGCTTTCTGCACAAACGGATCTTTAAAATGTTCATTTAGCCAGCGAGAAGAACTCGCCGAACGTTTTTTCTTTCCCATAATTTCTGTTTTTATATCATTTTTGTAGTAGTTTCGCCTATATTTGGATACAATCTGCCGAATTCAAGACCTGAGGAGTTTAAAAGTGCGGAAAGCACCGCATTGATAGCTCCTCATTATTTATTGCTATAGGATTCCTTATGACAACCTTATCAACCAAACAAAAACAATTTCTTAAAGGCCTTGCGCACCATCTTAATCCGGTGGTTATGCTCGGCAACAACGGTTTGACCGAAGGCGTGTTGGCCGAAATTGACAATGCGCTTGATTATCATGAACTTATCAAAATAAAAATCGCCGGTGCCGAGCGCGAAACCAAACAATTAATTATCAATGCAATTGTACGTGAAACAAAAGCCTCAAAGGTGCAAACCATCGGCCATATTTTGGTCCTTTATCGCCCGAGCGAAGAGGCTAAAATTCAGCTTCCGCGTAAATAATCATTATCGTTGTAGGGGCAAATACATGCGCCCCTACCGTTTAACTATTCGTAATTCACTTCAATAATTTCAAATTCCACCGTGCCGCCCGGTGTAACGATATTCACGGTATCATCCAGTTCTTTTCCGATCAAACCGCGTGCAATCGGCGAATTCACCGAAATTAAGCCGGCCTTAATATCCGCTTCGTCATCTCCCACGATTTGATAAGTCACCTCATCATCAGTATCGGTATTCACTAAAACCACCGTTGCACCGAAAATCACCTTGCCGTTATTTGGTAACCTAGTCACATCAATTACTTGCGCATTACCGAGTTTACCTTCAATTTCTTGAATACGTCCTTCACAGAAACCTTGTTGCTCGCGTGCTGCGTGATATTCCGCGTTTTCCTTTAAATCACCGTGTTCACGGGCTTCCGCAATGGCCTTAATAATTTCCGGACGACGTACATTTTTCAAAAAATCTAATTCCTTTCTTAACAATTCAGCACCACGAACGGTCATCGGGATTTGTTTCATAGCCTGTTTCCTTAAAATTTAGTCAAAAAGAAAACCACGGCAAAATCCGAGAATTTTGCCGCAGTCCACTAAAGTGTTAAACAAAATCGATAAAATGGGTAAATCAGGTTTACACTCATTCGTTCGGTGGCTATTATTGTTCGCCTAAAAAAAAATAGCAACCAAAACCCGCAAATATGACTCGATTACCTTTAATTTCAACCCTATTTCGTACCCTTTTTATTTCCTTTGGCCTTTCTTTTAACGCCGTCGCAGAAGTGAACGTCGCCCCCTTGATCGCGAATTTGCCGGAAGGCGCCAGCACTGCAGTTATCGCAAAAAATATCGATCAAAATAAAATTGTCGCTGATTACAATGGTTCCACCTTTATGTTGCCGGCAAGTACCCAAAAAGTATTTACCGCCGTGGCGGCAAAATTAGTATTAGGCGACGAATTCAAATTCGATACTGCATTACTCACTAATGGAAAAATCCAAAACGGTGATTTGGATGGCAACTTAATCGTCCGCTTTACCGGCGATCCCGATCTCACTAGCGGACAACTTTACGACTTACTCGCCGAATTGAAAAAACAAGGCGTGAATAAAATTAACGGCGATTTAGTGTTAGATACATCGGTTTTCTCCAGTCACGACCGTGGCTTAGGTTGGATTTGGAATGATCTCACGATGTGTTTCAACTCACCGCCTTCCGCCGCCAATATCGATAACAACTGTTTCTACGCAGAACTTGATGCCAATCAAGCACCGGGTGAAACTGTTAAAATTAATGTACCGGCGCAATTCCCCATTCAAGTGTTCGGGCAAGTTTATATCGCGGATAGCAACGAAGCGCCTTATTGCCAATTGGATGTGGTGGTGCACGACAATAATCGCTACCAAGTAAAAGGCTGTTTAGCGCGTCAAACCAAACCCTTTGGCTTAAGCTTTGCCGTGCAAGATCCCGATGCTTATGCCGCGGCCATTATTCAACGTCAATTAAAACGTCTTGGCATTGAATTTAATGGCAAAGTTTTGCAACCGCAAAAAATGCAGCAAGGTCAATTGCTCGTGCAACATTTTTCCAAACCGCTACCGGATTTACTGAAAAAAATGATGAAAAAATCCGATAATCAAATCGCCGACTCGCTATTCCGCGCAGTCGCCTACCATTACTACAAACGCCCCGCCTCCTTCCAACTCGGCACCCTCGCAGTAAAATCCATATTACAAAAACAAGGCATCAAATTCGGCAACAGCATCTTAGCCGACGGCTCCGGCCTTTCGCGCCACAATCTTGTTGCGCCGAAAACCATGCTTGCCGTGCTGGAATACATCGCCCGCAACGAAGACAAACTTCATTTAATGGAAACCTTTCCCATCGCCGGAGTGGACGGTACCATCAGCGGTCGTGGCGGTTTAATTAATCCGCCGTTAGTAAAAAACGTTATCGCTAAAACCGGTTCGCTGAAAGGCGTATATAACTTAGCCGGTTTTATGAACAACGCCCGAGGTGAAAAAGTCGCTTTCGTTCAATTTATTAACGGCTACTCTACCGGTGAACTCGAAAGCAAAACGAAACGCGGCCCGTTAGTACAATTTGAAAGCGCACTTTATAACGCGCTCTACAAAGACTAAACGTCTAAAAATGACTTATTAAAATAGCACCGCATTGAAGCCTTCTCCCACAAGCTTTCAATGCGGTGCTATTTTTACCTTCCGTTTTCAGGCCGGTATTCGAATTTAACCGTAACAGGAAAAGCGGCTTAGTCCGCGCCAAAACAAAATAAAAATGATTCATTCATCGGGCAATGCCATATGAGTTTAGAAAAAAAACATCAAAATCCTGCCCAAACAGGTTTTACACCTTCCGGCAATGCCAAATTCTTGCCTAATTCCACCCAACCGCAAGGGAAATGAAAATCCGATCCGACAGAACCCAACAAATCAAATTCATTCGCCCAACGCGCCAATATCTGGCGTTGGTCCTTCGTTTGACCGCAATCCGCTATTTCCACACCGTCACCGCCCCAGGTTTTAAAATCCGCCATTAGTCGGCGCACCCACTTTCCCGTCATGTTATAACGTAACGGATGGGCAATAACCGCTATTCCTCCGGCGGCATGAATAGTTTCGATAGTCGTGGGAATATTCGTCCATTCAGCTTTCACGAAAGCGGATTTGCCCGGTCCTAAATAGCGTTTAAATGCCTGGCCGTCATTTGAAACTTTGCCGATTTGTACCAAATATCGGGCATAATGAGCGCGCGTAACTTCGCCATCTGCAAGGGTTTTGGCGCCTTCATAGGCATTAGAAATACCCACTTTTTCCAATTTTGCACCAATTTCTAACGCCCTTTTTTCGCGTAGTATTTTTTGGTTTTCCAAAAGGGCGAGCATTTTCGGATGCATTTTATCGAAATTCAGTCCAACAATATGAATGCCACGCCCTTCCCAATCTGTCGAGATTTCTACACCACTAATCAGCGCTATGCCAATTTCATCGGCAGTTTGTTTAGCCTCATCAATACCCGCAACGGTATCGTGATCGCATAACGCCAGCACATTGACGCCCTGTTCAAATGCACGCAGCACCACTTCTCGCGGTGAAAGTACGCCGTCCGATGCGGTGCTGTGGCAATGTAAATCGTATTTTTTCGTCATTATTTAATTGCGTTTACTAATTCTTTGACCAATTTCGGGCCTTGATAAATTAAGCCGGAATACACTTGCAATAGCTCGGCTCCCGCGGCAATTTTTTCTTGCGCGTTTGACACGCCGTCGATGCCACCACTGCCGATAATTGGAATCTGCCCCTTCAATTCTTTGTGCAAACGCTTGATAACCGCTGTGCTTTTGTGTTGTAACGGCTTGCCGCTTAAGCCGCCTTGTTGCTCGGCATTGTTTAATCCCGCGACAGTGTCACGTGAAATAGTGGTATTGGTCGCAATGACGCCGTCCATTTTATAACGCACCAAGGCATCGGCAATTTGCACCAATTCGCTTTCCGATAAATCCGGCGCAATTTTCACCGTAATCGGTACGTATTTGTTATATTGCTCCGCCAAAATTGCCTGACGCGCCTTAATGCTTTGTAGTAAATCATCGAAATAATCGCCGTATTGCAACCGGCGCAAATCCGGCGTATTCGGCGATGAAATATTCACGGTAATATAGCCCGCGTAGTTATAGGCTTTATTCAAGCAAAAAATATAATCGTCTTTACCGTGCTCCAACGGCGTTTGCTTATTTTTGCCGATATTAACGCCGATTACGCCTTTATAACGGGCGTTTTTTACATTTTCGACTAAATAATCAATGCCCTTATTATTGAAACCGTTGCGGTTGATAATACCTTCTGCTTCGATCAAACGAAACTGGCGCGGTTTGGCATTGCCGTCTTGCGCAAGGGGCGTTACCGTGCCCACTTCAATAAAACCGAACCCCAACGCACCAAAGCCGTCAATCGCCTCACCGTCTTTATCGGCACCCGCTGCCAACCCGATCGGATTCGGAAAAAGCACGCCCATCACCGTTTTTGGCGAACCTTTCGGCGTACCGATTAAGGATTTTAAAAGCGACTGGAACCAAGGCTTTCCTGCCAGTTTCAAACATTGAATAGTAAAATTATGCGCCTTTTCCGCATCCATTTGGAAAATCGCCTGACGAAATAACTGATACATACTTGTTTATCTCTTGAGACAGGTATAAAACCTGTCCTAATGTGACCCTTTGACTTATTGCAACGCTTTTTCAATCTTCTCAAATAAATCTTTAGAAAGATTTTCCACCGTACTTAATCGCTCTAACGCACGTTTCATTAAAGTTTGGCGTTGTGCATCGTAGCGGGCAAAGTGAATTAACGGCTCAATTAAACGCGCAGCCACTTGCGGATTGCTGTCATTTAATTTGATTAAAATATCCGTTAGGAAGCGATATCCTGAACCGCCTATTTTATGGAAAGCCTTGAGATTTCGATTAACAAAGCTCCCCACCAATGCACGTAAACGATTTGGGTTGTTGAAATTAAAACTTGGATGATCCATCAAACGGTTCACAACCTCTAATACATTTTCGTCCGGTCGGGTGGCTTGCAAAGCGAACCATTTATCCATGACCAAGCCATCGTGTTGCCATTTTTGCTCAAAATCGGCAAGCAACGCATCGCGACAAGCCAATGCGGTGCTGGTGGCGGCACTCAACGCGGCAAGCTTGTCTGTCATATTGTCGGCAGAATTGTAATGTTTTTGCACAATATTATTACCAAGTGACGTATATGCCAAATAGCTTAAACACAAGTTACGCATAGCACGAAGGGCTATATCTTGCTGTGTGACACGGTAGTCTTCTAAGCGGATGTAATTATAGGTTTTGAGCAACGGCTCTTTCAAATATTCCGCTATCGCGCGCAACATAAACTCACGCGCTACCGTAATACCGTCCGGATCAATGGTTTTGAAATTTTCGGCAAATTCAAGATTACTCGGTAAAGTTAAAATTAACGCAGCGAGTTCAACATTTTCTTCGTAATGTTCTAACACTTGGGAGAGTGCCACTAAAATTTGCGGAGAAATTTCAAATTCTTCGTTTTGTTGAAAATGCGCTACGTTACGTCGTAATTCATTCACAAATAATATTTGTGCTGCATCCCATCGAACGAAAGAATTTTCGGCAAATTTCAATAAAACAAGAAGCTGCTCCGTGGTGAAAGCGTAATCTAATTTCACCGGTGCGGAAAAATCCGCCAACAAGGCAGGCATCGGACGACCGTATATGCCGTGAAATTCGAATATTTGCTCTTTTTCAGTAACGTTTAATACTTCACTCAACGGTTCGCCATTACATTGCAACATTTGTTTAGTGCCGTCTTGCGCATACAAAGCGATTTTAACCGGAATATGCAAATTTACTTTTTCCATTTGATCGGCGGTCGGCGGTGTAAATTGAGATACCTTCAGACGATAGCTGTGCGTTTGTTCGTCGTAAGCATCGCTAATGAATAATTCCGGCGTACCGGATTGACTGTACCAACGGCGAAATTGGGTTAAATCAAAATCGTTTGCACGTTCCATTGCGGAAATAAAATCTTCGCAAGTCGCCGCTTTACCGTCATTTTCGGCGATATAAAGCGCCATACCTTTTTGGAAGCCTTGCTCACCTAATAAGGTGTGCAACATACGAATCACTTCCGCGCCTTTTTCATACACCGTTACAGTATAGAAATTATTCATTTCAATCACTTTTTCAGGACGAATCGGGTGCGCCATCGGCCCTGCATCTTCGGCAAATTGCGTGGTACGTAGGAATTTTACATTGTTAATACGATTTACCGCACGAGAACCTGTATCGGAGGAAAATTCTTGATCACGAAAAACCGTTAAGCCTTCTTTTAAGCTTAGTTGGAACCAGTCACGGCAAGTTACGCGGTTACCCGTCCAGTTATGAAAATATTCGTGCGCAATGACGCTTTCAATGGCGAGATAATCATCGTCCGTCGCGGTTTGTGGATTGGCGAGCACAAATTTCGAGTTGAAAATATTTAAGCCTTTATTTTCCATTGCGCCCATGTTGAAGAAATCCACGGCGACAATCATATAAATGTCTAAGTCGTATTCCAAATTGAAGCGTTCTTCGTCCCATTTCATCGCTTTCTTCAAACTTTCCATCGCCCAATCGGCACGATCGAGATTGCCACGATCCACATAAAGTTCCAGTGTCACTTCTCTGCCGCTTTGAGTAACGAATTTGTCTTGCAATAAATCAAAATTGCCCGCCACTAAAGCAAATAAATAGCTTGGTTTCGGAAACGGGTCATTCCATTCCACCCAGTGACGACCATCGGCTAAATCACCGGTCTCAATGCGGTTCCCATTGGAAAGTAGAAACGGGTATTTGGTTTTATCGGCCGTGATTTTGGTCGTGTAGCGCGCCAATACGTCAGGACGATCCAGCATATAAGTGATTTGACGGAAGCCTTCCGCTTCGCATTGAGTACAAATGCCTTCGCCGGATTGGTATAAACCTTGTAATGAGGTATTTTCGGCAGGAACAAGAATCGTCACAATTTCCAACTCAAATTCGTCCACATTTTTGCCTGTTAAATTAAGCGTTAAACCTTCACCATCTTGTTGATAAGCGGTGAAAGGTTTGCCGTTAAATTTAATCGAGGCGAATTGGAAACTATGACCGTCTAAGCGAAGGGTTGTCGCATTTTTATTTAAACGTTTGAATTTTGTGGTCGCCGTGACAACGGTATGTCTTGGATCTAGTTGAAAGTCCAAATAAATATCCGTTACGGTGAAATCAGGTTGTTTATAATCTTTTCTATATTTTGCCTTGGCTAACATAATCTGCTCTTTTCTAACAAAAAACCGCGCCTAGAATAAAATTTTACGACTCAACTTGCAATGAGATTTTCCATCCCCAAGCGGAAGCAAACGTTTGCTCAAAGTAGCGAAATTATGCTATTCTACGCCCGTTTTTTCTTTATATTGAGAGCAAATCAATGTCAGCCAATCAACCACAAATCGCCATCGTTATGGGCTCCCAAAGCGACTGGGCGACCATGCAGGAAGCCACGCAAATTTTAGATACGCTTCAACTGCCTTATCACGTGGAAATCGTTTCCGCCCACCGCACGCCGGACAAACTCTTTACGTTCGCCGAAAATGCGCAGCAAAACGGCTATAAAGTCATCATTGCCGGCGCCGGCGGTGCCGCGCATTTACCGGGAATGATTGCCGCAAAAACCCTCGTCCCCGTTTTGGGCGTGCCGGTCAAAAGTTCCATGCTAAGCGGCGTGGACAGCCTGTATTCCATCGTGCAAATGCCGAAAGGCATTCCGGTCGGCACACTAGCCATCGGCCCGGCGGGCGCCGCCAATGCGGGTCTGTTAGCGGCACAAATTTTAGCGACTTGGGATGGCGAATTGCGTTCGCGCTTGCAGACATTCCGCGAAAATCAAACCAATGCGGTGCTGGATAACCCGGATCCGCGCGTTTAAAAACATTTAGAAAACTGACCGCACTTTCAAAGTGCGGTTGTTTTTTCATTCATTTTCATAAGAAGAAACCTCATGCAAAAATCCTCTCTCTATCCCCCTGTTTACGTACTCGGCAATGGTCAATTAGGTCGCATGTTGCGCTACGCCGGCGCGCCGTTGGATATTCAAGTCGAGCCTCTGGCATTCGATGCACCACTGTTTGATTTACCGCCGAATGCGGTGCTCACGGCGGAGATCGAACGTTGGGAAAAAACGCCGTTAACCGAACTCCTCGGCAATCATAAAAATTTTGTGAATCAAAACGTGTTCGGTTTATTAGCCGATCGTCTCACGCAAAAATCGCTGCTGGACGAATTGATACTTCCCACTTCGCCTTGGTGTTTATTAAAAGACAACCATCAATGGCCGGACGTATTCCAAACTATCGGCGAAAAAGTCGTAGTAAAACGCCGTACGGGCGGTTATGACGGTCGCGGGCAGTGGATTATCGATGATGAAAATAAAAATGAAATTAGCGACGAGCTTTTCGGCGAAGTAATTGCGGAGAAATTTATTCCCTTCGATTACGAAGTGTCGATTGTCGGCGCGCGTTTCAAAAACGGCGAAAAACGTTTTTATCCGGTCACGCACAATTTGCAGCAAAACGGTATTTTGCGCTATAGCGTTGTGAGCACCGCATTGACGCAACAGTTTGCTCAACAACCCGCGCAGCAAAAACAAGCGGAAGCCATGCTAGGCAAAATTATGGATAAGCTTAATTATATCGGGGTGATGGCGATGGAATGTTTTGTGGTTGGCGATCAATTGCTGATTAATGAACTGGCGCCGCGCGTGCATAACAGTGGTCACTGGACGCTGCTCGGTTGTTCCATAAGCCAATTTGAATTGCATTTACGTGCTCTGCTCGATTTGCCTACGCCGCAATTACAAATTTTCGCGCCGAGCGTGATGGTCAATTTAATCGGCACGGAACACAACGCACAATGGCTCAACACGCCGTTCGCACAGCTGCATTGGTACGGCAAAGAAGTACGCCCGGGGCGCAAAGTCGGTCATATTAATTTGACGCATCCGGATAAAACCATTTTGATTCGGCTATTGGAAAAACTGCGCGGCGAATTACCGGACGATTATCAATCGGGCTTAAACTGGGCAATTGAGCAATTAAAATAAATTCATTTTTAACCGCACTTTTTTAAGGCGGATTAACCTCCTTAAAGTGCGGTTAAATTTTGCGGCGTTTTTGCTTGCTAAAGGCAAAAGGTTGCAGTATAAGAACAGCAAATAAATTTCCATAACACACATCAAAAGAAGGAAAACGCTATGTTTGAAAATATCAAAGCCGCGCCGGCGGATCCGATTTTAGGCTTAGGCGAAGCATTCAAATCAGAAACTCGTGCAAATAAAATCAATTTAGGTATCGGCATATATAAAGATGCACAAGGCGCAACGCCGATTATGCGCGCCGTGAAAGAAGCCGAAACGCGTTTATTGGCGAAAGAAAACAGCAAAAATTACCTCGGCATTGATGGTATCGCCGATTACAATCAACGCACCAAAGCACTTCTTTTCGGCGCAGATAGCCCAATTATTGCGCAAGATCGCGCCAGAACCGTGCAAAGTTTAGGCGGTACGGGCGCACTTCGCATTGCGGCAGAATTTATCAAACGCCAAACCAAAGCACAAAATGTGTGGATCAGCACGCCGACCTGGCCGAACCATAATGCGATTTTCAATGCGGTGGGCATGACGATTCGCGAATATCGTTATTACGACGCCGAACGTAAAGCATTGGATTGGGACAACTTAATCGCCGATTTAAGCAATGCCAATGAAGGCGATGTAGTGCTTTTCCACGGCTGCTGCCATAACCCGACAGGGATCGATCCGACGCCGGAGCAGTGGAAACAATTGGCCGAACTTTCCGTAAAAAACGGCTGGTTGCCCTTATTCGACTTTGCTTATCAAGGCTTAGCCAACGGCTTAAATGAAGACGCGGTCGGTTTACGCACATTTGCCGCCAATCACAAAGAATTATTGGTCGCCAGTTCGTTCTCGAAAAATTTCGGTTTATACAACGAACGCGTCGGCGCCTTCACTTTAGTGGCGGAAAATTCAGACATTGCTGCAACCGCATTAACTCAAGTGAAATCCATTATCCGCACGCTCTACTCCAACCCGGCATCACACGGTGGCGCAACGGTCGCGACCGTATTAAACGATCCGCAACTTCGCCAAGAATGGGAAAATGAACTGACTGAGATGCGCGAACGTATCAAAAAAATGCGCCATTTATTTGTGCAACTTCTGAAAGAATACGGCGCAAAACAGGATTTCGGTTTTATTATGGAACAAAACGGCATGTTTTCCTTCAGTGGTTTAACGCCGGAACAAGTCGATCGCCTCAGAGAAGAATTCGCCATTTATGCGGTTCGATCCGGGCGTATCAACGTGGCGGGCATTACGGAAGACAATATCCGTTACTTGTGTGAAAGTATTGTGAAAGTGCTTTAATCTAAGCAAAACATACATAAAAGCGCATCTCGGTATGCGCTTTTTGTTTTTAAGGAAAAATTAGCAGGGTACGATGTTATCAATACGAATCTAAAAATAAATTAATATTTTTAGATAAAATCTAAATTAAATCTTCTTTCTTTAGAATTTTAACTATAAACACTTTGAGTTTTAATGAAATCTCCCTAAACTTCAAAAGCATTACTTTTTAGGAGGCATTTTTGTGCGGTTTATAAAAATCGTCCTTGTCGGAATCGGACAAATCTTTTTACAAGAAAACGGTTTATCGGGACTTATCATCGCTATCGCCATGTTTTTTAGTCACTGGGCGCTAGGCTTAAGTTGTTTACTCGGCTCGCTCATCGGCACCGCATCGGCTATCCTATTGCACTATCCACAAAAGGAAATTAAACAAGGTTTATACGGCTTCAACGCCAGCCTTGCTTTTATGTGCACAATCTTCACTTTCGGACTAACCGGCTTATCGCCCTTAATCCTTGCGCTAGGCGCCTTCAATGCGGTGCTCTCCACGCTTCTCATGCATGAATTCACCAAACGAAACCTCACCGCTTACACATTTCCTTTTGTTGCGACTTGTTGGCTATTTTGCCAAGGTATAGCGCACTTTGGTTTGTTCGGTTTATCGCAAACTACACCAAATTTAGCGGATCACACCACAACGCTAGATGCCATCAAGCAACCCTTTTATGCTTGGGCGGAAGTTAATTTTGGCGCCGATTTAATTACCGGCTTGCTGCTATTTCTTGCCATCGCAATCAATTCTCCCCGGGCGGCAATGTGGGGCATGACGGCAGCTGTTTTCAGCTCGTTCTTTGCCACTTGCTTGTTCGACATTGAACCAAATCGACTAGCAAACGGCATCTATGGCTTTTCCGCGATTTTATTGGCGTGTGCCTTTGCCGGCAAACGGTTACGAGATTTTGTTTATGTGCTCACCGGCACCGCATTGACCGTAGTGATTCAATTTGGCGTAGCGAAAATGGGCCTCGCCCCTTATACTATCGGGTTTATTGTGGCGGCTTGGCTAATGTTATGGTTTAAAAATAAAGTCGATCACAGTACCTTAAGTTCACAAAAACTCAGCAATTTTTTTAATCCGTAAAATCAATAAAAGGACGGCAAACATGCATCTAACATCCAGAGAACAAGAAAAGCTGATGCTTTTCCTCGCGGGCGAACTGGCGGCAAAACGCAAAGCGCGCGGGCTGAAATTAAATTATCCGGAAGCCATCGCCTACATTGCCAGCCATTTGCAAGAAGCGGCACGCGATGGCATGAGCGTGGCGGAGGTAATGCAATATGGCGCAACATTATTAAGTGTTGAAGATGTTATGGAAGGCGTGCCGGAAATGGTGCACGAAGTGCAGATTGAAGCGACCTTTCCGGATGGTACGAAGTTGGTAACGGTACATAACCCAATTAGATAAAAATAAGTTCCCTCTTAGCGAAGAGAGAGCATTTCGTGCAAATTTAAAAATAGAAGGATTTAAACAATATGATCCCAGGCGAATACAAACTAGCCGAAGGCAACATTCATGCCAATGCGGGGCGAAAGACTGTGAAAATTGATGTGGTGAACAAGGGCGATCGTCCGATCCAAGTCGGTTCACACTATCACTTTTTTGAAACCAACCATGCCCTTGAATTTGACCGCTCATTGGCGCGCGGTATGCGTTTAAACGTACTGTCCGGCAATGCGGTGCGTTTTGAACCGGGCGAGGTCAAAACAGTGGAACTGGTTGCCTTTGGCGGAAACCAAGTGATTTATGGTTTCCATAATGAAATTAGCGGTAAATTATAGGGGGCGATGATGGCATTAACGATTTCAAGAAGCCAATATGTGGCGACTTACGGGCCGACCGTGGGCGATAGCGTGCGTTTGGGCGACACTGATTTATGGGCAACTATTGAGCAAGATTTATTGACCAAAGGCGACGAATGTAAATTTGGCGGCGGCAAAAGCGTGCGTGACGGTATGGCGCAATCCGGCACGGCAACGCGCGACAATCCGAGCGTGTTGGATTTGGCAATCACCAACGTGATGATTATTGATGCCAAACTCGGCATCATCAAAGCAGACATCGGTATTCGCGACGGACGTATTGTCGGCATCGGTCAAGCCGGTAATCCTGATACGATGGACGGCGTAACCCCGAATATGATTATTGGCGCGAGTACCGAAGTACATAATGGCGCACATTTAATCGCCACTGCGGGCGGGATTGACACCCATATCCATTGGATCTGTCCGCAACAGGCACAGCACGCCATTGAAAACGGCATCACTACGATGATCGGCGGCGGCACGGGTCCGGCGGACGGCACCCACGCCACCACTTGCACTCCGGGAGCATGGAACTTACAACGCATGTTCCAAGCGGCAGAAGCCTTGCCAGTGAATGTCGGCTTTTTCGGCAAAGGTAACTGTTCCACCCTTGAACCGCTGCGCGAGCAAATTCGTGCAGGCGCATTGGGCTTGAAAATTCACGAAGACTGGGGCGCAACGCCGGCAGTAATTGATGCAGCATTAAAAGTGGCCGATGAAATGGATGTGCAAGTGGCAATCCACACCGACACGCTGAACGAAAGCGGTTTCTTAGAAGACACGATGAAAGCGATTAACGGACGCGTGATCCATACCTTCCACACCGAAGGTGCTGGCGGCGGACACGCACCAGACATTATCAAGGCAGCGATGTATCCAAACGTACTCCCCGCTTCCACCAACCCGACTCGCCCCTTCACGGTAAACACGATTGACGAGCATTTGGATATGTTGATGGTCTGCCACCATTTGGATAAACGCGTGCCTGAAGACGTGGCGTTCGCCGACAGCCGTATCCGCCCTGAAACCATCGCTGCGGAAGATATTTTGCATGATATCGGCGTATTCTCGATTATGAGTTCTGACTCGCAAGCCATGGGGCGCGTGGGCGAGGTGGTAACACGAACATGGCAAACCGCCGACAAAATGAAAGCGCAACGCGGCAAACTCGGCAATGAAGGCAACGACAACTTCCGCATCAAACGCTACATTGCAAAATACACCATCAACCCAGCGATTGCACACGGTATAGCCGATCACGTTGGTTCATTAGAAGTGGGTAAAATCGCCGACATTGTACTCTGGAAACCGATGTTCTTCGGTGTAAAACCAGAAACCGTAATCAAAAAAGGCTTCATCAGTTTTTCAAAAATGGGTGATCCAAACGCCTCTATCCCAACCCCGCAACCAGTACTCTACCGCCCAATGTTCGGTAACCAAGGGAAAGCTACCGCCCAAACCGCCGTGTTTTTCGTTTCCGAAGCCGGCAAACAAGCGAATATTCAAGCCCAATACGGCTTAGAAAAAGAGCTCATTGCCGTTAAAGGCTGCCGTAATGTAGGCAAAAAAGACTTGGTGCTAAACAACGCTACGCCTGAAATTACTGTCGATCCTGAGCGTTACGAAGTGCAGGTAGATGGCGAGTTAATCACCTGTGAACCCGCGAAAAAAGTGCCACTGGCGCAGCGGTATTTTATGTTCTAGCAATAGGTACTGTTTTGCGATTATTGACCAATCGACCAATCACTTAATATCCAATTTGGATACGTGATGCTCCGAGCTTTCGTAAAATTAAAGAAATAATATGAAAATCATCAAGCCAATTCTGCCTGTTATAGAAAATATCTTGGGCAATTTAACCGCACTTCGTACCGAAGGCAAAATCACTACTCAAACCATTGAACGCGTGCCGTTACAGTGGTATGAAAGTGAACGTAACATCTTACGTAAAACGACTGAAACGGGGCGCGAGGTGGCGTTGCGTTTGCTTAAAGAAGGGCAACGTTTACAACATGATGACGTGGTGTTTCTTAACGATGACTTGGCGATCGTAATCGATATTCAGCCAAGCGAAGTGATTGTGCTTTCGCCGAAAACCCTGCCTGAAATGGCTCGTGCTTGTTATGAAATCGGCAATAAACATTCGCCGCTCTTTTTAGATGGCAATGAAGTCACATTGCCATATGACAAACCGATGTTCGAATGGCTACAAGCAACGGGATTAGCGCCACAAAAAGCAGAACGCCGTTTAAGCCAAGCGTTGCGGGCGAACTCGGCGCAAGGTCACGGGCATTCTCACAGCCATTCGCACGATCATCACGGCTATCACCACCATGGAGACGGAAATTGGCACCGGCATTAAATCGCTCATTGACGGATCTCGGCGCATTATTGCACTTAGTCGATCCTACCCTGCCAATTGGCGGTTTTAATCACTCCAACGGCTTGGAAACCTTTGTTCAACAACGTATGGTGGCAAGCAAAGCTACACTTGAAGAATATGTGCAAACCCAGCTATTACAAAACTGGATTTACAATGACGGCGCCTATTTATCACTCGCGTTTGATGCAATGAACGAAGGTAATTTCAACCGATTATGTGAGCTGGATTGGCAACTTTCTGCCACCAAAGTCGCACGCGAAAGTCGTGAAGGCAGCTTTAAACTTGGCATTCGATTACTGAAAATTTTTATCCGCTATGAAACGAACTCACTACTCACCGCATACCAACAAGCGATTACAGAAAAACGCGTGCAGGGCTACTTCCCGATCGTGTTTGCCATGGTTGCCCAAGCGATGGGCTTAAGCAAAGCCGATACGCTCTACGCGTTCTACTACAATGCAGCCGTCAGCGCGATTACCAACGGCGTAAAATTAATTCCACTCAGCCAAATGGACGGACAGGATATTCTATTTAATTTGCGTGATTCACTGGTGCAAGCGGTGGAATTAAGCCTTGAACCCGACGAAGAATGGCTTGGTGCAGCAACGCTTGCGAATGATATTCGGGCAATGCAGCACGAACAACTTTATACCAGATTATATATGTCATAACCTGTAGGCGATGTGTACCTGGTTCACGCACGGAATTGATTTTCGTACGTAGATTACAAAATCCATCCACACATCCTACGTAAACTAAAGGAAATAAAAACAAATGCGTAACTACATCAAAATCGGCGTGGCGGGTCCTGTTGGCGCGGGCAAAACAGCGTTAATTGAAAAACTCACCCGAGAAATCGCGTCAAAATATAGCGTGGCGGTAATTACCAACGACATCTACACCCAAGAAGATGCGGAATTTCTAACCAAAAACAGTTTGCTTCCACCGGAACGCATTATGGGCGTGGAAACGGGTGGTTGTCCGCACACGGCGATCCGTGAAGATGCATCGATGAATTTAGAAGCGGTGGATGAAATGGCGACGCGTTTTCCTGATGTGGAAATCATATTTATTGAGTCAGGCGGCGACAACCTTTCGGCCACTTTCAGTCCCGATTTAGCGGATGTGACAATTTTCGTAATCGACGTAGCACAAGGTGAAAAAATCCCACGTAAAGGCGGACCGGGTATCACCCGTTCGGATTTACTCGTTATCAACAAAACTGATCTCGCCCCGTTCGTAGGCGCAGATTTAAGCGTAATGGAAAGTGACGCCCGCCGTATGCGTAATGGTCAGCCGTTTATCTTTACCAATTTAATGAAAAAAGAAAATTTGGACGGCGTGATCGGCTGGATTGAAAAATACGCGTTGTTAAAGAATGTGGAAGAACCGCAGTCGTTAGTTCGATAAATAGGTTCCCTCCGTAAGCGGAGGGAAGGACAGGATTAACCATTTGTGCAAAATGCAATGAACAGTAAGCTCAAACTTTCTACCAAACTCTCCGCCAACGGCAAAACCCAACTTGCCGAGTGTTTCGCCACGCCACCGTTTAAACTCATGACGTTGCCAAACTACGGCGAATATTGGAGTGACGGATTGAATGCGGTGCTGATGTCGTCGTCCCCCGGCTTATTAGGCGGCGATCGATTGGATATTCAAATTCAGCTTACAAAGGCAAGCGCACTTTCGTTGAACACACAGGCGTTTACCCGCGTGCAGGCAATGAATGAAGGCGATCTTGCCGAGCAAATTACGCAGATTCAATTAGCCGAAAACAGCCGATTGTTCTATTTACCGCATCCGTTAGTGCTACACAAAGATTCGGCATTCAAACAAAAAACTCAAATTGAAATGAGCGAAAACAGTGAATTAATTTACGGCGAAATCGTGGCAATCGGACGAGTGTTAACTCATGAGCGCTTTGCTTTTCGTCAATTTTCTTCCCATTTAAAAATTGTAGCGTGGCAAAATAACGGCCAAAAACGCCCGCTGGTAAGCGATTGTATTCAGTGGCTACCGGCTCAAATGAATTTGACCGCCTTAAGCCAAATGGAAAATTATTCTCACCAAGGCACGCTGATTTATTTGAACTTAGCGAAAAACGCGGCAGACTTAAAAGACCGATTACAAGAAATTCATGCCATTATCGGAAATCAAAAAAACATGTTGATCGGCGCGTCGTTGCTTCATCAAGCCGGCATAACAGTACGAGCGCTGGGACATCGCGCCGAACAAATTCAGCAACTTTTTGGCACACTTGCCAACTATCTGCAAGTAAAAAAAGCCTAAAGCGCCTACTTAAATTGCGTCTATTGCTGAACATTAAAAATAGCACCGCATTGAAAGCCGCATATACAGGGTTTCAATGCGGTGCTATTTTGCGGGATCGCAGTATAGCTGTAACAAGCGGCAATCGATAATAAATGCAACCCGCAGTTTTACCGGCATCAAATCGAAATCTTGGCAAAGTTCGGTGACTTGTCGAGACTTTAAAAAGTAACGTAATAAGCTCGCTCTCGTTGTCGTGAGTCTAAAATTCGTGAATTGAATTCTATCCTTGAATATCAATCAATCGTTAAAATTTAAAAAATTTTAATAATTCAATATAAATCACCTATTGATTCTATCCAGTAAAGCCATTTTACCCCACATAATTCCTACGTATAATGTGCCCCATCGAAAGCAAAGACGCTTAGAGCAAAATTAATCAACTAAATATGGAGGAAAATACAATGCCAAAAACATCTATCGGACTAGATAAAGCACAATCTGCAGAACTTGCGGGCAAATTAAACGATCTTCTTGCAACTTACCAAGTTTTCTACACCAACGTGCGCGGTTATCACTGGAACATTAAAGGCGTAAACTTTTTTGAATTACACGCAAAATTTGCCGAAATCTACACGGATTTAATCAATAAAGTGGATGAAGTGGCTGAACGTATCTTAACCTTAGGTTACACGCCAAATAATGCTTACAGCCAATATTTAAAAGCATCGCGTATTAAAGAAGAAATCGCGGTAAGTAGCGCACAGGACTGTTTATCGGGCACCTTAGCGGGCTTAAAAGTATTACTTGAACAACAACGTGAAATTCTTGAACTTGCCGGTGAAGCAGGCGATGAAGGGACGAACTCTCAAATGAGCGACTACATTAAAGAACAAGAAAAACTCGTCTGGATGTTCCAAGCCGCTTGTCAAACTTGCCACGCTTAATGCTTGTTAAATAAAAAAAACCTACCGGCCGGTAGGTTTTTTATCGCTTCTGTTTAAGTTCTATCACTTCCTTTCAGAATCTATGGATGCGTTCTCTCGTCAAGTAAAACAACGCTGAAGAATCAGATTAAACCGGCTAATCCTTTTATTTGCCTCCGCCCGCGTAGATATCGAGTTAAACACAAAACGAATTGAAGTCTCCTAACAGCACTGCATTGAAAGCCGCCATATACGGAGTTCCAATGCGGTGCTATTTTAATCATCCATTGAGATTAAACGTTCTAATAATTTTCCTAATCCGCTTTGCCGTTTTACCGTTTGACGCAGCGCCGTTTTCCAGATTTTTTCGTCGGCGAAAACGGTGAGGCGTTGTTTCGCGCGAGTCACGCCGGTAAACACCAATTCGCGCGATAATACAGGATTCGGTTCCGTCGGCAGCACCATTAACGCGTGCTCAAATTCCGAACCCTGGGATTTATGAATCGTCATCATAAACGCCGGTTCATGCGCCGGAATGCGGCTGGTCGGCACTTCGCGCTTGCCAAACCACACTTTGCCATGCGCCAAACACAAGCCAATATCGCCGTTATACAAGCGCACATTATGATCGTTTTGCGTAATCATAATCGGCTTGCCGATATACCAATCTTGTTCGTGGCGAAATCGCAATAAATTTTCGCCACGCAACGCCAGTGCGATTTCCCGATTAAGATTTTCTACGCCCAATGCGGTGCTGCGCAGCGCAGTCAAAAATCTTGTCGAATTAAACAGCGCTTGAATCGCTTCCGCATAACTTTCGCCTTCCTGATTAAGTGCATTAAAGTCCCGTTTTTCGAATTGTAAACGACGCAATTGCGTTAAAAAAACACGATAATTTTGCACCGCACTTTGCACCACCCGCCGCACCAATTCGGCCTCATTTTCCGTATTATTGAAAGCCTGAAAATGCAATTCCGGATATTGTCCGAATAATTCGAGGCTTTCTTCTGCTGCGCCGCGTTGAATCTGCTCGGCCAATTTGCCGATGCCGGAATTTTCATCAAAACGGCGACTAAACGTGAGATGGCATAAAGCGTCGCGCAACGGATTCGCATTTTCCGTGTTTGGCACCGTATAACCGCTGGTTTCGCGCAAATAATCCGCCTGCGCACGGCTGTAAGGTTGATGACGCCACTGCGCCAATTCGCCGAGCACCGCACCGGCTTCTACGGAAGCTAATTGCGCTTGGTCGCCCAATAAAATTAAGCGTGTTTCGGGTTTTAATGCGTTAATCAATTTCGCCATTAACGGCAAATCAATCATCGAAGTTTCGTCCACCACCAACACATCTAATTGCAACGGATTACGCGCGTTATGATGCGTATTGTCGTTAAATGCATTAATGCCGAGCAAACTGTGTAAAGTCGATGCGTTTTGCGGTACAGATTGCACTAACGCCTCAGGCAACGCCATTTGGCGGCTTAAAAAACGTAAGGCATTTTGCACTGATTCTTCCAAACGCGAGGCTGCTTTGCCCGTCGGTGCCACCAATTTGATATGCAATTGATGTTGATACAATTCCTGCAACACCAACAACAAACGGGTTACCGTGGTCGTTTTACCGGTGCCCGGGCCGCCGGTAATTACGCAAAACAGGCTTTTAATCGCCGTAGCCACCGCGACTTTTTGCCAATCAATAATATTTGTTGTTGCGGAAAAATCAGATTGCGGGAAATAAGCCGCTAATTTTTCGCGAATTTGCGGTACAGAAAAAGGCAAACGGGGCTCGCTTTTCAAGGCGTTTTTTATATATTGCGCGATGCGATATTCATCTTGCCAAGCGCGATAAAAATACAACGCGTCGAATTGAAACGCCAAGGGCGCAGCATTCACAAGAGGATCTTCAGTAAACGCCGGATGACCACGCAGCCGCTTTTGCCATTGCTCAACCGGCAAGGCTTCAATGCGGTGCCAAATGCGATGCTGAATATCGAGCAGATAATTCCGTTCCGTAACGCGATAGGCCAAACCGAACAAATTGCCCGCTAACGCCGGTTCCAACAGGATACAGGTATTGCCTTGCGCATAATGCCAACTGCACAGGGCAGCGAGTAAAATCGCCAAATTTTTTACCGGTTCCGGTAAGTCCGTCGGTTGTTTATCGGCAATCAATTTGGCGAAATAATAATCGCCGTGACTGATAATGTTCCGTTCGTTCAGTTCTTTTAACAGGCTTAACATTAAAACGCCTCCTCTATAGCTTGCATCAATTGCACGCTCGGGCGATCAAAAAACACGCCGGATTGAGCTTCGCCATTCATACCGCGCAAGAACAAATAAAATACGCCGCCAAAATCGCGTTCGTAATCATAATCACGATCGACACGTTTCAAATAACGGTGTAACGCCAAGCAATACAGCAAATATTGCCAATCGTAATGATGATGCAACATGGCTTTTTGCAATGCCGATGGCGCGTAATCCGCCGTATTTTCACCGAGGAAATTAGATTTGTAATCCAGCAAATAATATTTGCCTTGATGACGAAAAACCAAATCGATGGTGCCACGCAACATGCCTTGAATATCGTCAAATCGCAATGGTTCGCTTGGCAAATGGTGATGGGCTTGCAGCGCTCGGTTAAAATCGGCAACCTTAAAACGCTCACGAATCGCCAAATAAAATGGCATTTCTTTAATACAATCTTGCGCGGCCAAAGCGGCAAGATAGAGCGTCGGATCCGTCGAAAAAGGCGTGTATGCAATTTGCTCAACCCATTTTTGTAACGGTGTCACAAAAGCTTCATCCAACTGCAAATCTTGGCAAAGTTTTTCAAGCGCAGTTTTATCAGCTAACGCACCAAAATCATTTTTTTCCAAATAACGATGCAATAACGTGCCGGTTTGCGTGCCGTGCGGTAAATCTAAACCGCTCGGTTCCGTTCTTGCTTCAGAAGAGACCGCAATTGAATTCGGCAAAGTTTCCGATTCAATTTGCCCGTCGTAATCTTTTGCCTCATCAAAAACGATAGTGCTTTTCGATGTATTTTCATCCAGCACGTTACTTTCAGCAAAGTCATTTTGCCAACGATGAGCCCGTTCAATAGCGGTGAAACTGGTGACGTGCCAATTTTGCTCGATTTCACCGTGAAATTGCGCCACGCACAACGTTTCTTGTTGTTCGGATAAGGCTAACGGTGGCAGTTTTACTAAACTTTCAGCCGCACTAATTTGCACGCTTGGCATCCGAGCTTTAAACGCCTCAAGCAACGGCTCAGCGGCATATGCTTGCGGTAAATCCGAAGCCTCGCCGATTTCACCTTGTGTTAACACATAAAGCAACGGGTTCCATTTTTTCTCAAACTGCGTCGGCAAGGCAAACGCCATTTGATATTTCGCACGGGTCAACGCCACATACAGCAAACGCAGTTCTTCGGCGAAAGATTCGCGGTACAATTCCGATGAATGGCGATTTTGCATATCCCACAAAATCGCGTCTTGCGTTGCGGAATAATAAAGATTGAAGTCTTTGGTTTTATTGTTCGCTTTGCCCGGATCACGGCTCGGTACAGCCAGAAACGGCAACCATACCAAATCGTATTCCAACCCTTTGGATTTATGAATTGTCACAATTTTGATCAATTGACGTTCGCTTTCTAACCGAATTTGCGCTTCCTGTCTGCCCTCGCCTTGAATTTGTCGTTCGAGCCAATTAATTAGCGCAGCTTCACTGTCATTTAAGATTGCTGCTTGTTGTAAAATTTCTGCCAAATGTAAAAAATCCGTTAAATCCCGTTCGCCCGTTGGCCGACTTAACAAACGTTCGGCAATACTTTGTTCCAATAACAATCGATGCAACATCGGCAACACGCCCTGATATTGCCAAGTTTGTTGATACCGGGCAAAACTATCCGCCCAGCGTTGCCAATCTTGTTCCGAATGTCGAATTTGGTGAATTTCCGCCGCATTTAGGCCGAATAATGCCGTGGCGATGGCATTTAAAATCGATCGTTCGGTGACTTGCAAACAGGCTTTCAACACAAATACTAATTCCTTCGCTACGAGGCTATCAAATACGCTACTTTGATCTGATAAATAAACGGAGGCAATGCCTAATTGCTGCAATTCGTTTTTCACTAAGGCCGCTTCGTTTTTATCTCGCACTAACACGGCAATATCTGCCGCTTGCAAAGGTTTAACATCGTCGCCGCATTGAAAAAACGCTTGCTTTTGCGCCGCACTTTTCAACCAATGCTGAATCGAAACAGCACAGCTGCGCGCCAATGCGGTGCTATCGAGGGAGTCCGAGGTTAAATAAAATCGATACGCAGGCTCACGTTCGCCGTGCAAATAAAATCGACGATGATCTTCGCGCGCATCCACCGGCGAAAACTCGATATCGTCATAAATAAAAGGCGACGACGAAAAACCAAATAGCGCGTTTACACCGTTCACTACATTTTGTTCGGAACGATAATTTTTAGTTAAATTAAACCGTTCGTCCGCCTGCTCGGCGGCTTTGAAATAAGTGAAAATATCTGCGCCGCGAAAACGATAAATCGCCTGCTTCGGATCGCCAATCATAATGAAGCCGCTGTTTTCCGCTGAATTTTCACGATAGATTTTAGAAAAAATGGCGTACTGTTGCGCATCCGTATCCTGAAATTCGTCGATCATGGCAAAAGGATATTGAAACCGGATCATTTCCGCCAATTGTTCCCCCCGTTCACTTTGCAAAGCCTCAAACAACAAACGTAGCAAATCATCGAAAGATTTTTCTTGATGATTGCGCTTGTGTTCGAACAGTTTTTGTCGAATGCCTTGGCGATAATGATAAAGGAGCAATTTGCGCAATAAATCAGGCTCAAGCAGTGCCTTTACGCGCGTTTCCAGTTCGCTGAAAATCGGTGCAGTCAAAGGCATCGCGCCTTCTTCTGCATGTTGTGCGAAAGCGGATTGCACGAAATAGCCGCGCAGTTTATCGTGCACGACATAATCGTGTGGATTTTCCGCCCATTGATTAATTTGCGTGAGCCAATTTTGCGTGCGCTTGGCTTGATAAATTTTACGATTAAGCGATTTTTTTACGCCTTTGGAATAATTTTTATTGAGTTCGGCAAAAATGAGATCGCCGATGAGCACCGCATTGGAAGCCCATAATTGCTTGATTTCTTGCACGGCGGCAAGTTCTCCGCCAAGATATTGGCGCAAAAATTCATCGGTCGATAAGGATAAGGCTTCGTGATAATCCGTATCCACCCATACATCCCGCCCCAAATCTGACGTCAACAGCGCCAGCACCACATCGGGTGAACCCAATTCGGCGGCGATAAAATTCGCAATGGCAAACGGTTGCGGATAAAAATGCTCGCGCCAAAATTCGTTAGCAAATTGTTTAAGCAAATCCGACTGATCTTTGACTAATTCTAAATTGAAATGCACACCGGAATTGAATGCATATTGCATTAGCATACGACGACAGAAACCGTGAATGGTAAAAATTGCGGCAAGATCCATATTTTGTTCGGCAAGTTTTAAACGTCGAATGGCAAGCGGTAGATCATCGAGGGTTTTATGCAAATCGGCAAGAAACGCGTCATTGGCAAAGACGGATTCGTCCTTGTCTTGCGCATAAGCGGAAAGTTTCCGAATGGTATCGGTAAGGCGTTCGCGGATTTTTTGTTTTAATTCTTCCGTCGCCATTTCCGTAAAGGTCACCACCAAAATTTCTTCCACGTTTAATGGACGAGCAAAGCGAGGCTCGCCGGCTTGCAACAAAAGTCGAAGATAAAGCGAACCGATAGTGTAGGTTTTTCCTGTGCCGGCTGAGGCTTCAATTAAATTTACTTGATTTAATGGTAATGTGACAGGGTTAAGCGGAATGGGATTTGTCATGATTTTTGGGG
Source organism: Rodentibacter sp. (assembly GCF_057314195.1). Lineage (NCBI taxonomy): Bacteria > Pseudomonadati > Pseudomonadota > Gammaproteobacteria > Pasteurellales > Pasteurellaceae > Rodentibacter > Rodentibacter sp. The sequence goes on from NZ_DBHLAM010000021.1 coordinate 120,486, forward strand.
TTAGAAAATAAGTGCGTTTATTTTAGAAGTTAACGGCTATTTTAGCTATGTACTAAAGTGATTTTTTTACCGAGCCTTATTTCATTGGCACAGGCTACTATAAAGAAGCAGAATGAAGATATTCAGAAAAAATAATGGCTTACGTTGCGTAAGCCATTTTTGTTTATTAAAAGTTAATTACCTTATCCGCTTCCACCGTCCAATCGGCAAGTTCAATCAGCGTGCCGATTTCGACACCTTCCGCTAACGGCAATTCGGTGAGACCGCGTGCATTGGTGCAGGTTTTGCAAAGTTTCACCGCGGCCCCTTGCGCCGTTAAAATTTCCAACATTTGCTGTAAATGATAACCTTCGCCGGGATTTTGTTTTGCTAGTCCGCCGAGCACCGCATCGGACATTAAAAAGAGCTTCAAATTAACCGCATTTTTGTGTTGCTCTTGAATTTGTAGCGCAAGACGTAATGCGCTAAAAAAATGTTCGTCACCATAAGGCGCGGAATGAATGATAAATAGAATATTTTGCATTGGATCTCCTTATTGGTTCTGTAAAAACGGTGAAAGTCTAACACAAACAAAAGCCAATAAAAAAGGAAAGCCCGCAAACTTTCCTTTATTCTGAATTTAAATCCGTTTTAACCAACCCAAACAAATTTCGCAATAAATAAAATCGACACGACCCAAACCGGGGCATTGATTTCTTTGATGCGGCCGGTGCAAATTTTCATAATGCAGTAGCTGATAAAACCAAACGCGATGCCTTCCGTAATGGAATAAGTAAACGGCATCATAGCGGCGGTGATAAACGCTGGCGTGGCTTCGGTTAAATCGTCCCATTGCACGCGGATCAGGCTGGATGCCATTAAAATCCCTACATAAACCAATGCGCCGGCGGTGGCGTAAGCCGGAACCACACCGGCAAGCGGCGAGAAGAAAATAGTAAGCAAAAATAACACGCCGACGGTAACTGCCGTTAAACCGGTGCGCCCGCCGACAGAAACACCGGCGCCGCTTTCGATGTAAGTGCTGATGGCGGATGTGCCAATATACGAACCGCCCACGGCACTAATGCTATCCACGAAAAGCGCTTGTTTCATTTTTGGGAAACGTCCTTTTTCGTCACTGATGCCCGCTTTGTCCGTTACGCCAAGCAAGGTGCCGGAAGAGTCGAACAGGTTAACCAGCAAGAAAGAGAAAATAATACCGAGTAAAGCGGTATCTAACGCGCCGGCGATGTCCACCTTACCGAGCACCGCATCCAATGCCGGCGGCATCGAAATGACGCCATGGAACGTAACTGTATCGTCCAACCATAAAGCTAAACCGGTGACGACGGCGATTGAAATCAATACACCGGAGAAAATATTACGCGCGGCAAGCACCACGATAATGAAAAATCCCAATATACCAAGCAGTACTTTCGGATCATGCAAATCGCCGAGTGCAACTAAAGTAGCCGGGTTAGCTACTACAAGCCCCATATTTTTAAAACCGATCAGCGCGATAAAAAAACCGATCCCCGCGCCGATACCTACGCGTAACGCCAACGGAATGGACGCCATTAACCAATAACGAATTTGGAACAACGTTAATACGAATAAGCCGACTGAGCCCCAAAAAATTGTACCCATACCGATTTGCCACGAATAACCGAGCTTGCCCACCACCACATAAGCAAAAAATGCGTTTAAGCCCATGGCCGGCGCTAACGCAATCGGCAAATTACTGAACAGCCCCATGGCGATAGTACCGAGTCCGGCAATCAAGCAAGTGGTGACGAAGACGACTTGCTTATCCATACCCGCGTCTCCCAATACGGACGGGTTGACAAAAACAATGTAAACCATGGTAAAAAAGGTCGTAATACCCGCAATAATTTCTGTCTTGGTGCTTGAGCCTTTTGCATGCAATTTAAAAAGTCGTTCTAACATAATGATTCCTTAAAAATTAATAGCCCTAAATTAATAACCTTTGCGATAAATCGCTTCCAATAATTTCACCGAAAGCGATGCCAAGTTAAAACGTTGTTCGTCGGCGACCGTCCAAAATTCCATGCCGTTTTCCAACGCACTCATCTGGCTAACATGTAATTTTGCTCGCTCTTCCACACTTTCGATTTCACCATTCGTTACCGGCGTCACAAGATCTTCATGATACTGTAAAAACGCGTTATCTTGCGGTTTAAAATCGATTACATAATCGGAAACTATTGTCACTTTCTGAGCTAACCCGTAAAACACCGGAACATTCACTGCGTGAAACAGCACCGCATTCAATTGAGGAAAAATCTTTTGCAGTTGCTGCGGCAAAGCCCGCACATTTTGTGGCTGCACGTCAAAGGCTAAGCGTGTTTCGCCTTCGTCTAACGGAATACCGTTAAGCAAACGTGCGGTTTGACCGGCAAGCCGATTCACAATTTCGCCGTTTTGATAAGAAGCCGGCAGCAAGGAAGTAACAAAAACCTCACCGATATTCGCACTTTGCAACACCGGATAAATCGCCAAAGCAAGCTGACTGACTTGCGGATCCGGCAAACTCACGATATTACGCTGTCTCAATTCCACTAAGTCTGCTTCATTTATGCCCGGCACCACTGTCGGAACGTCGGAAAGTACGGCGCATACACCTTTCATATCGATCACCACACAACCGTTTTCTGCCGCGGCAGCAATATGAGGTGCAGATTCGATATCGCCTGCAAACAATAAATAATTGACCCTTGACCAGTCCATTTCTTGCAAAGAATATTGCATCACGCTTTGATTGTTAAAACGAACGCCCTGTTCTTCTTCAAAAGGGTAAATTTCGACGATCGCTAGCGTACCGATATTTAATTCGCTTTGTTCAAGGCTTTCGACGATTTTTTCTGCCAATTCAAACTCCGCTGCAATGGCAATATTTAGACTTGCGTCCATTTTTTTCTCCGCTGTAAAATAAAACGCGTTATTCTACAAAATACCGATAGGAAATTAAATGACACCCGCAATTGATTTACTTAAAAAACAAAAAGTTCCTTTTATTCCGCATACTTACGATCATGATCCGCATAACACGCATTTCGGTGACGAAGCGGCGGAAAAATTAGGCATCGATCCCCATCGTTCTTTTAAAACCTTACTTGTCGCGGAAAATGGCGACCAGAAAAAACTCGCCTGTTTCGTGTTGCCGACATCCAATATGCTCAGCTTAAAAAAAGCCGCCAAATCTGTCGGCGCAAAAAAAGTAGAAATGGCAGATAAAGAGATCGCACAAAAAAGCACCGGTTATTTAGTGGGCGGAATCAGCCCGCTAGGCCAGAAAAAACGTTTAAAGACCTTCATAAACAGCACCGCATTGGAATTCGAGACGATTTATGTATCCGGTGGAAAACGAGGTTTGAGTGTGGAATTAGCTCCGAAAGATCTGGCTAAATTGCTGGGGGCAGAATTTGTGGATGTGGTTGATGAGGAATAAGTTTATTTTATTGCTTGGCTTTAGTGATAATAAATTAAATTCTTCTATTTTCTTGGTATCAAAAAAAGAAGAGATCGGAAAAGAAGAGTAAGTAACTCATCGGACGCAACCCAATGTAATAAAACAAAAAGCCTTAGCTATCTCTAACTAAGGCTTCTCATCAATCATTAAAATCTTAAAAACTCGACGTGTCTTGGAACAATCCAACCTTAAGATCCGTCGCAGTATAGATCACGCGGCCATCTACTTCCACTTCGCCATCCGCCATGCCCATTACCAATTTACGATTAATTACACGTTTCATGTTAATGCGATAAATCACTTTCTTGGCAGAAGGTAAAATTTGACCGGTAAATTTCACTTCGCCAACGCCAAGTGCGCGGCCTTTCCCTTTACCGCCGACCCAACCGAGGAAGAAACCAACCAGTTGCCACATTGCATCCAAGCCTAAACAGCCCGGCATCACCGGATCACCGATAAAATGACATCCGAAAAACGGTAAATCAGGATGAATATCCAATTCCGCTTCAATGTAACCTTTATTAAACGCGCCGCCGTCTTCAGTCATTTTTACGATACGATCCATCATCAACATGGTCGGCGCGGGGAGTTGCGGACCTTCGGCACCAAATAATTCACCGCGACCGGAAGCGAGTAAATCCTCGTAGCTGTAGCTTTCTTTTTTATTTGGTGTACAAGTGTTTTGCATTTTCCTTCCTTTTTTCTCTGTTTTATTCAGCTTATTACTGACAGGCGTGCATTCTAAAAGGAATAATAAAAACTGTAAACAGCAAACATTTGTTCGCTGAACTTGTCCGATCAGTCCATTGAAATAAAAAAGAGGACTTGATAAAAAACAAAAGCGAACTATTTGTTCGCTCTTGCAAAATTAAAATCGAAAGAAATCTAACAGACCTTTCTTTGGCGGTTCCGACCGACTTTCAATGCGGTGCTGAATCAAGCGTGCGATTGGCGTTTTGCTTTCATCGTAGCCCTCTTCTTCCAATAAATCTCGTTGAAAAATCAATTCGCTCGTTTGATAAATATCTTCTACCGGAAAAATGAAAAATTCACCGTTTTTAACCGCTTGGACCACTTCATCGGAAAGGCTGAGTTGTTGAATCGTGGTTGCCGGAATAATCACGCCTTGCTTGCCCGTTAGACCGCGACGTTGGCAAATGCTGAAAAAGCCTTCGATTTTATCATTCACTCCGCCTACTGCATGCACCAAGCCGAATTGGTCAATAGCGCCTGTTATTGCGATATGTTGCGGTAAAGGCAAATCTGCCAGTGCACTGACGAGTACGCAGAAAATTGCTAAAGAAGCGCTATCACCGTCGATTTCGCCGTAAGATTGTTCGAAGACTAGTGAAGCAGAAAAAGGCAGTTGTGACGGCAAATCTAAAATATTCGATAAACAAGCCTGCGCAATCATCATACCTTTGCTGTGAAGATTACCGGCAAGCTCGTTTTTACGCTCGACATCCACCACTTCACCGTCGCCGAATTGCACGATACAACTGATGCGCGACGGTTCACCGAAGGCAACCGGCGTGCCGGGATATTCAATCACTGATAGTCCGTTAATTTGTCCGACAATCTCGCCTTCCGTCGCCACATAAACTTGCTCGTTTAAAATATCCGCGTAAGTTTGTTCTTTTAAAAAACCATACTGAGCCGTTTGTTGTTGAAAAACCTGTTCGAAATCATCCGCTATTAGGCGATTTTTTTGTCCAAGTGTCGCTGCATTAAGCAGCATATTTTTTAATTTGGCGGGTGACGCACTAATCAAAAAGCGACTTTCACTTTCACGTACCAAAAGTTGATAAAGTTTATTGAAGGCCGAAAAATCTAGGCTAAGTCGCAGTTCTTGCGCCACTTCTCGAACGAAACCCGCCCAATTTTTTTGTTCATTAACATCCGCAACGGACAAATAACTTTCGATTTCTGCATAATCAGCAAAACTGTATAAATCTTCTTCTAACTCGCCTAAAGTTGCCAGCTCAGTGCGGTTGCCCAGTACGATCACTTTAGTTTCAAGCGGATAACTCGGAATTTCGCACGGTAAAGCTTTAAATGGATGAGAAGAATGCCAATCAAATCGACGGCTTTGTAAAATATATTTGAGACGCTGCCATAAATCGAATTGCGCAAGTAATGTAGCTGCACTCAAAATCAACACGCCGCCGTTGGCGCGATGAATCAAGCCTGGCGTAAGTTGAATATCTTGCGAACGCGGGTGCATTTTTACATTGCCAAACAATTGAAATTGATCGCAATACAATGCGCTAAGCACTTCCCCTGAGGCAGCAAAATTATCAGCTAAAGACTGCGCCGGTTCGATTTCAATATGCGGGAAAGAAAAAGAATCGCCTTGTTCCACCAAATAGTTTACGCCAAAAATCGTGCGTTCTTTTGGTTGCATTTGATGAATAAGAGACATTAATAATGCGGCGTATTCTGCTTGATCATCCGCTTTCAATACCATCAGCGAACGGTTTGGATTGCGTAAAAATAATGCAAGTGCGTTTTTAGCGTTCGGTTGTAATGCCCAAAAATCGAGGGGTTGTATTGGTTGTTCGGTAACGGCTAGTTGGGGTTGAAGCTCGTTCCAATCAAAGGCACGTTCTTGAAAGAAAGATGAACTCACAGGTGGTATCTCATTAATAAAAATGGGCGCATTATCTCATATTTATCCATATTATTAAAATCAACTGGAAAAACATCATTAAAACGCGTATATTACGTGAGTTACCACGTCACTAAACAATACCACTATGAAATACCAAAAACTCGAAAATCAAGAAGCGAATTGGAAATGGATTTACCTTATTCGCAAATATCGCGAAGGAGAAAATATTACGCGATATGAAGAAAAAAGCCTGCAAGAATCGGTGATTACCGAGTTGCTGGAAAGTCAAAATTATCCGGAAAAGATTGAAAGCTGGATTAAACGACATCTTTCGTTAGCTTTACCGATTAAACTTGATCAAGCAATTCGCGCACGCCGAAAACGCTTTTTTAACGCGGAAAAGCAATCTACCAAAAAGAAATCCATCGATTTGGAATACGCGGTATGGAAACGTCTTGCAAAATATTCACACAAAATGAATATGACCCTTTCGGAAACCATTAGTTATATGATTGATGAGCGCGAAAGCAAAGCGCTGTATGAAAGCCAAATGTCGGCAATGAAAAATAGTTTAAAAAATTTATTAAAATAAAAAAGGCAAGATATAAAAACCTTGCCTTGCATTAACTAAATAGAGAAAAAGAAAATTTAAGAACGCGATTTTATTCGCGCACTCACCTATTCCGCAACCGGAATAATTTTTGTGGCGTGAGATCCTTTATCGCCGTGAATAACTTCAAACTGCACTTTTTGCCCCGCTTTTAATGAACGATAACCGTCCATTTCAATTACAGAATAATGTGCGAAAATATCAGCATCCACGCCTTCTGCGGAAATAAACCCAAATCCTTTTGCATTATTGAACCACTTAACAACACCAACTTCCATAATAGACCTCTTAAACTTCGCCTATACAATCATAAAACTAATAAGACTCATGCCTTATCACCTCAATAAGCGCTATATTTAAATATTTTGTTTTTTGATGCAATGAGTAATATTAAAAAGTGTTATGAAGATCACAAAATATTTTAGTTTTATCGGATTTATCATGTAATTCGCGTAGTTCCCTCGCCACGATCTGAATCGCCTCGCCACTATTTACGCCTTGCGCCATTAATTGTTGAATTCTTTCTACCGCTTTTTGTTGTTCTTCATGGGTTAATTGAATATCTAACATTTTTTACCAACCAAATTTTGAAATTAATTTTTGCCATTGTTCATCTAATGGCGCGAAAATATTGATTTCTCGTTGCGAAATAGGATGAACAAAACGCAATGTTTCCGCGTGCAAAAATAAACGTTTCACATCGACATTTTGCGTTAATGCACGATTTTGCTGCAAATCACCATATTGTGTATCACCCAAAATCGGATGAAAAATATGTTTGCAATGACGACGCAACTGGTGCTTACGCCCCGTTTGAGGAATTAATCGCAGCAAAGAATAACGCGCAGTCTCATAACGCCCTGCCGCGTAAGGCATTTCTGCGGTGTTTAAACACGTATAATCCGTTATTGCTTCTTGCGGCGCTTTATCTTCTTGCGCAAACTTATCGGCAATCTTATCCAATTGAATTTTCAACGGATAATCAATTCGTCCCGCCCCTTGCAAATGACCGCGCACCACAGCCAAATAGATTTTTTGCACAATTTTTTGTTCGAATTGCCGACACATTAAATTCGCTGTTTCGCCACTTAAAGCGAACAGTAACACACCGGAAGTTGGACGATCCAACCGATGAATTGGGAAAACATGGCGGCCGATTTGATCACGTAAAGTTTGCATTACAAATTGCGTCTCATGCCTATCCAACCAACTGCGATGCACCAGCATGCCCGCCGGTTTATTAACGGCAACCAAATATTCATCTTGATATAAAATTTCAAGCATCATTGATTTTGCAACAATTCTTCTAATGCCAACAGCGGAGCCAGCAATCTTTCCAAATCATCAAATTCTTTTAAAGCTTCTTCAAGATACGGCGAAATCGCGATTTGACTCGGTAACGGTGCGTCACTTTCAAGCAGTGCCCTCATACGCGGAATAAAAACCCACTGTAACCATTCGTGCGGCTCCATCGTATCAAGAAAAAACGGTTGTTCGCTCAAAAATGCTTCTTGCACCGGTGGCATTGTTTGCCACAAATTAAGACTTTGCATCGTTTTTTGAAGCTGTTCGAGATGAAATTTAGTTTGATTGCGCATATCGCACTCCTTAAAAAAGCGGCTCATTCTACGCAAAATCAAACCGCTTAGCAAAAGCCTCCAATGCGGTGCTAAAACAAGATCTCAACGACGAACAATGGAAAAACTCGACATCTTGATTTCCGCCTGTTCAAACACCAATACGCGTTCCACCTTCGCCGTTTTAGGCCCTTTATTAAGCCACCCTTCAAAATCCGCCATTTGTGTCTCGTCGCCTTGCGCGATCACTTCCACCGAGCCGTCAATGCGGTTGCGAACTGAGCCTTTAAGCCCCAATTTTTTCGCTTCTTGCCAAGTAAAATAACGAAATCCCACACCTTGTACACGTCCGAAAACAAGAAATTTTTTTGTCATATTTGCATCCTTTCGCCTACCTATTCGGATGTATTTTGCTTGATTTAAGTCATAAATTCACTAAGAAATTATGTAATCCGCTTTCCTTTCGAAAGAAAATAACCTACTATTTTTATCAGATAAGTTCAATTAACAAATGGAGTGTAAATTATGTCTTTTGCTCAACAAAAACTTAGCGAATTAGCAGTTTCTATCCCTGGTTCCACAAAACTTTTCCGTGAGTACGATTTGGACTTTTGCTGCGGTGGTTCAGTGCTTTTAGAAGTTGCGGCGCAACAAAAAAATCTTAATCTCGCTGAAATTGAAAGCCGTTTAGCGGAATTGGTTAAACATAAAAATGAAAATACGGAAAAAGATTGGACGAACGCGTCTTATGCAGAAATTATTGATTACATTATTCCGCGTTTTCATGACCGCCACCGCGAGCAATTGCCCGAACTCATCACGCTGGCTGAAAAAGTAGAAAGCGTCCATGCGGATCGCGATGATTGCCCTATCGGCACGGCGGCGCAATTAGAAAAAATCTATGCGGAATTAAGTCAACACATGATGAAAGAAGAACAAATTTTGTTCCCAATGATCAAAGCAGGCAATTATGCAATGGCAGCAATGCCGATTCGTGTAATGGAAATGGAACACGATGAAGCCGGGCAAGATGTGGAAGTATTAAAATCGCTTACTAACCATCTCACTCCGCCAGCAGACGCATGTTTTAGTTGGCGCGCTCTTTACAGTGGCATTAACGCTTTTATTGACGATTTAATGCATCACATCCATTTAGAAAATAATATTCTATTTCCACGAGTGCTAAACGAAAAATAAACGGGTTCAATAAATCTAAAGTGCGGTTAAAAGTTTCGGTATTATGTAGCAGTTGCACAAAGATTTAATTTGTTGTTTCTGCTACATTT